>NZ_JBEOVW010000009.1:0-278392 GCF_040295705.1 Micromonospora sp. NPDC002717
ACCGACGTGCGCAAGGCCGTCGACGACGGCCGCGCCGTGGTCGCCAACATCGCCGGCACCGCCACCGACACCGACGGCGGCGTCCACTCCTTCGAGGGCGGCCACTACATCAGCGTCGTCGGCTACCGCGACAACGGCCAGACGGTGAAGATCGCCGACTCCGCCAACCCCGCCCAGGCCTCCTACTGGATCACCACCGAGGCCCTCGCCGACTGGATCGCCACCCGCGGCTACGCCGCCTGATCCACACACCACCAACGACAAGGGCCGGCCCCGAACGGGGCCGGCCCTTTCGTCATGCCGGGAGGCGCACGACGGGGACCGGTGGGCCGTCGCCGACGAGGCGGAACGACGACTCGCCCACCGGCTCCACGAGGCCGTCCCGCACCAGCCCGGTGAGCGCGCGGGCCCGCTGCACGTCGTCGGCCCACACCTGGTCGAGACGCTGGTGCGGCACCGGGCCGGTCGCCTCCCGGAGCACGCCGAGCAGCAGCCCGCGCACCTGGCGGTCCGTGCCGGCGTACCGCTGGGGGCGTCGGCTCGGGCCGGCGGGGGCCTCCTGGCCGGACGCCCGCCAGGCGCAGACCGCCTCGACGGGGCAGCTTCCGCAGCGGGGCGAGCGGGCGGTGCAGATCACCGCGCCCAGCTCCATGAAGGCCGCGCTGGCCAGCGCGGCGGCGGCGGGCTCGACGGGAAGCAGTTCCTCGGTGGCTACCAGATCGGCCGGGCGGGTGGCCGGGCCGGCGTCCGGCTCGCCGGCGATCGCCCGGCAGACCACCCGCCGTACGTTGGTGTCGACCACCGGGTGCCGCTGACCGTACGCGAACGCGGCCACCGCCCGGGCCGTGTACGTCCCGACGCCCGGCAGGGCCAGCAACTGGTCCAGCCGGTCCGGGACCTGACCGCCGTGCCGCTCGACGATCGCGACGGCACACTCCCGCAGCCGTACCGCCCGGCGGGGGTAGCCGAGCCGTCCCCACATCCGGATCGCCTCCGCCGGGCTGTCCGCCGCGAGCGCGGCCGGGTCGGGCCAGCGGTCCAGCCACGCCGCCCAGGCGGGCAGCACCCGTACGACGGGCGTCTGCTGGAGCATGACCTCGCTGACCAGGATCGCCCACGGGGTGACGTCGGGCTTCCGCCACGGCAGGTCGCGGGCGTTCTCCTCGTACCACCGGCTGACCAGGGTGGCGAAAGTGGGCTCAGACATCGCGCCGCCGATGATGTCACGCGGCGCGCCCCCGACGTGGCGCGGGCGGCGGGCTCGCGGCTCGGCCGTGCCGTCCCGCTGGCTGGGCGACCTGGGCGGGGCGCTGCGGCGGTGCCCGGCGGATCGGGCAGAATGCCCGGATGAACGAGCTCGCGATCACCGTCATCGGCCGGGACCGGCCGGGCATCGTGGCCGACGTCGCCGAGGTGCTCGCCCGGCTCGGCGCGAACCTCACCGACAGCACGATGACCCGGCTGCGGGGGCACTTCGCGATGACCCTGGTCTGCGTGGGCCCGGCCGCCGCCGACGTCGAGGCCGCGCTCGCGCCGCTCTCCGCCGACGGCCAGCTGCTGGCGACCGTACGCGAGGTCACCCCCGACGGCGAGACGGCTCCGGCCGGCGAGCCGTACGTGATGGCGGTGCACGGCGCGGACCGGATGGGCATCGTCGCGGCGATGACCCGCGTGCTCGCCGACGCCGGCGGCAACGTCACCGACCTGAGCACCCGGCTGACCGGGTCGCTCTACGTGGTGGTCGCCGAGGTGGACCTGCCGCCCGGCACGGCCGACGAGGTGGCCGGCCGGCTCGCGTCGACCGCCGCCGACCTGGGTGTCGGGGTGACCCTCCGCCCGGCCGACCCGGATCTGCTGTGACCGGCGACGAGCGCGCCCCGGAGAGCGAGGCGTACGCCGGCCTCGGCGACTGGACCCCGGAGTCCCTGGACGCGCCGGGGGAGGTGCGGCCGGTGGTGTCCGCCCCCGACCAGGTGCTCAGCCGGCATGGCGGCGAGGTCGACCCGACGGCCGAGGAGACCGTACGCCTGGCGGCCGACCTGGTGGCCACGATGCGGGTGTCGCCGGGCTGCGTCGGGCTGGCCGCCCCGCAGATCGGCGTGGGCGCGCAGGTCTTCGCGGTCGACGTGACCGGCCATCCGAAGGCGGTCACCGTGCACGGCACCTTCGTGCTGTGCAACGCCCGGGTCGTCGAGGCGAGCCGGTGGAAGGTGGCCCGGGAGGGGTGCATGTCGGTGCCCGACCTCACCGGCGACGTCAAGCGGGCCAGCCGGCTGGTGGTGGAGGGCGTGCTGCCCGGCAGCGGCAGGTCCGTACGGCTGGTGACCGACGGGTTCGAGGCGCGGGCCCTGCAGCACGAGATCGACCACTGCGCGGGGCTGCTCTTCCTGGACCGGGTCGCCGGCGCCCACGCCATCTACCAGCGCAAGGTGTATCTCTGACCCGCGACCCTGTGTCGCCGGCGGAACACCGTCGGCAGGCATGATCGTCGCATGTGGAGGGCGGGAACGGTGAGCTGCGGACACCTCGGCGCGTCGCGCCGGACTGCCGAGCCCCGCGCCGCTACGGTGGGGGCATCATGCGTCTGACGGTCGGCCCCCTGCCACCCGCCGTTTACTGGCGGCGTCGCGCCGTCGTGCTCGGAGCGGGGCTTCTCTTCCTGATTGTCCTGCTCTATTCGTGCACCGGTTCGGACCGGAAGGCCGACGACAGCGGCGACGCGCGCCCCGCGTCGGGCACGACGTCGCCCGGTTCGACACCGGGACCCACCGGCCCGGTGCTGAGCCCGCAGACCGGCGGGCCCTCGCCGGGCGCGTCGGGCGACCCGGGCGCCGCCGACCCGTCGGGCGGCCCGACCACCACCGACACGCCGCCGGCGGCGCCGGTCGTGCCGGCCGCCGACGACGGTGTCTGCACGGACGCCGAGATCACCGTGACGCCGGTGGCCCTGCCCGCGTCGGTGGTCCGCGGGGCCGTGGTGGACCTCCAGCTGAAGGTGAAGAACCGGTCCGAGCGGACGTGCAGCCGCGACGTCGGCGCCGACGAGCAGGAGTTGTTCATCAAGTCGGGGGCCGAGAAGATCTGGTCGTCCGACACCTGCGGCACCGGCAAGGGCTCCGACCCGCAGTCCTTCACGCCGGGCTTCGAGCGCTCCTACCAGGTGGGCTGGAACGGCCGCGACAGCAGCAAGTGCGCCAACGGGGTGGCGGCGGGCCCGCACCCGCCGGCCGGGACGTACCAGGTCTTCGCCCGGGTGGGCACCAAGCTCAGCGAGCCGGTGAAGCTCACCGTCACCGACGGCTGAGCGGACCCGAGCCGCCCGAGCCGGCCGGGATCAGACGTAGCGCTCCAGGATGGACGCCTCGGCGAGCCGGGACAGCCCCTCCCGGACGCCGCGGGCGCGGGCGTCGCCGACCCCCTCCACGGCCTGGAGATCCTCCACCGTGGCGCCGAGCAGGCGCTGGAGGCTGCCGAAGTGCACGACGAGGCGGTCGACCACGGCCACCGGCAGCCGGGGCACCTTGGCGAGCAGCCGGAAGCCGCGCGGGCTGACCGCCGCGTCCAGCGCGTCGGAGGCGGCCGGGTAGCCGATCGCCTTGGCGACGGAGACCAGGTCGATCAGCTCGGTCGCGCCGAGCAGGTCCAGCTCGACCAGCGCCTCGTCGAGGGTGCGGGACTTCCGGCCGGCCGGGAGGTAGTCCCGGATGACCAGGGTGCGGTCGGCGTCGACGCCGGCCATCAGCTCGTCGAGTTGGAGGGCCAGCAGGCGGCCGTCGGTGCCCAGCTCCACCACGTAGCCCGCGATCTCGTCGGCGATCCGGCGGACCATCTCCAGCCGCTGCACCACCGCGACCGCGTCCCGTACGGTGACCAGGTCCTCGATCTCCAGCGCGGAGAGGGTGCCGGAGACCTCGTCCAGCCGGAGCTTGTAGCGCTCCAGCGTGGCGAGCGCCTGGTTGGCGCGGGACAGGATCGCCGCCGAGTCGTCCAGCACGTGCCGCTGGCCGTTCACGTAGAGGCTGATGATCCGCATGGACTGGCTCACCGAGATCACCGGGTAGCCGGTCTGCCGGGCGACCCGCTCGGCGGTGCGGTGCCGGGTGCCGGACTCCTCGGTGGGGATGCTCGGGTCGGGCATCAGGTGCACGGCCGCCCGGACGATGCGGGTGCCGTCGCTGGAGAGCACGACCGCGCCGTCCATCTTGCACAGCTCGCGGACGCGGGTGGCGGAGAACTCGACGTCGAGCGGGAACCCGCCGGTGCAGAGCCCCTCGACGACCTTGTCGTAGCCGAGGACGATCAGCGCGCCCGTGCGGCCGCGCAGGATCCGCTCGAGGCCGTCGCGCAGCGCGGTGCCCGGGGCCATCAGTGCCAGGTTGGCCCGCAGCGGGTCGCCGGCACCCCCGGCGCCGCCGGTCACGCTCACGCTGATCGGGCGGGCGGGCGAGCCCACGGCGCCGGTGCGGGCGTGGGGCGTCGCGCCGGCAGGCTTGGTGGTATCGCGGTCGATCGGCACGGGCACAGTCTACGGACTGCCCTGCGGTGGGTGCTGTCGTGGTTACTGTGATGTGTCGCGATGCCCCACGTCGCGCGGGCCGGGAGCCGCCGGCCCGGCTGTCCGGTATCGCCCCGGCGGTCCCGTCGCCCGGCCATCGCCGCTCACTCCGCCGACGCGCGGGCGACGGCCTGGAGCGCCGAGCGCACGTCGGTGACCTCGATCACGCGCATGCCCCCGGGGGTCACGCCGGTGCTCTCGGGCCCGCACCCGGTCGGCACCAGCGCGAGCCGGAACCCGAGCCGCGCCGCCTCGGCCAGCCGGCGCGGCACCGCGCCGACCCGGCGCACCTCGCCGGTCAGCCCGACCTCGCCGATCGCCACCAGGTGGGGCGCGATGGCGAGGTTGAGCCCGCCCGAGGCGACGGCCAGGGCGACCGCCAGGTCGGCCGCCGGCTCCACCACCCGGATGCCGCCGACGGTGGCCGCGAAGACCTCCCGGTCGTGCAGGGTCAGCCGCTCGGTGCGGCGCTGGAGCACGGCCAGCACCATCGCGAGCCGGGCCGAGTCGAGCCCGGAGACGGTGCGCCGGGGCGACCCGGCCACCGTCGCGCCGATCAGGGCCTGCACCTCGGTGACCAGCGCCCGGCGGCCCTCCATCGCCACCGTGACGCAGGTGCCCGGGACCGGCTCCGCGTAGCGGGTCAGGAACAGCCCGGACGGGTCGGCCAGGCTGCTGATGCCGCCCTCGTGCATCTCGAAGCAGCCCACCTCGTCGGCGGCGCCGAAGCGGTTCTTCACGCCGCGCACCATGCGCAGGGAGGAGTGCTTGTCGCCCTCGAAGTGCAGCACCACGTCGACCAGGTGCTCCAGCACCCGGGGGCCGGCGACCTGGCCGTCCTTGGTGACGTGGCCGACCAGCACGGTGGCGATGCCGCGCTCCTTGGCGACCGCGACCAGCGCGGCGGTGACCGCCCGCACCTGGGTCACCCCGCCCGACACCCCCTCGGCGCCGGTGGTGGAGATGGTCTGCACCGAGTCGAGCACCAGCAGGCCCGGCTTGACCGCGTCGAGGTGGCCGAGCACCGCGGCGAGGTCGCTCTCGGCGGCGAGGTAGAGCTGGTCGTGCAGGGTGCCCATCCGCTCGGCGCGCAGCCGGACCTGGCTGACCGACTCCTCGCCGCTGACCACCAGCGACGGGCTGCCGGCCCCGGCGGCCCACTGCTGGGCCACGTCGAGCAGCAGGGTGGACTTGCCGACGCCCGGCTCGCCGGCGAGCAGCACCACCGCGCCGGGGACCAGTCCGCCGCCGAGCACCCGGTCGAGCTCGCTGACCCCGGTGGGCCGGGCCCGCGCCGGGGCGGCGCTGATGGTGGCGATCGGCCGGGCCGGCTCGGCCGGCATCCGCGAGCTGACCACCTTGCCGGAGACGGTCGGGCCGGTGACGGTGCACTCGACCACCGAGCCCCACTCGCCGCACTCGGGGCAGCGCCCGACCCACTTGGGCGGCTGGTGCCCGCAGGCGTCGCACTCGTAGGCCGGTCGGGGCTCGCGGCTGGACGCCCGGCCGCGCCCGCCGGCGGCGCGCGGGGACGTCGATCGGGAGGTGGTCACATGGGGACGTTAGTCCCCAGGTACGACGAAGACACCGCCGGCGTGGCGGTCACCACGCCGACGGTGTCGTCGGAAACAGCGGGCGGAGGGTCAGTGGCCGCCGCCCTCGTTCTCGTCGTAGCCGCCCAGGCGCTCGACGATCTGCGACGGGGGCGCGGCCGGGGTGAGCGGCACGGCGACCGGCGCCGGGCCGGTGACCGTGTCGCCGTTGCCGAAGTCGAAGGTCAGGATGACGTTCTGCCCGGAGCGCAGCGCCTCGTTCAGGCCGATGAGCTGGAGGACGCGGTCGGCCTCGGTGTTGAGCTGCACGTAGCTCAGCGGCGGGATCTCGATCCGGGCCGGCTCGCCGGCGGGCGCGGCCGGACTCGCCGGGGCCGACGGGCTCTCCGGGGCGCCGGGGCTGACCGACTCCGACGGGCTCTCCGAGGCGCCCGGGCTGGCCGACTCCGACTGCGACGGGGCGGGCGACGGGGACTCGGACGGCGACGCCGACGGGCTGGCTGCGGCCCCCTTGCCGGTGATCACGACCTCGCGGGCGCTGTCGGTGGTCACGGTCACGGTGACCGGTTTCTTCGTGTCGTTGTAGATCACGGCGTTGAGGACGGCGTTGGCGCCCGCCTTGTAGCCCTCGACGCCCGGGAACTCGACCAGCAGGCCACGGACCGCGTAGGAACCTTCGCCGGCCGGCAGGGTGACATTCAGGTTGACGCCCTGGACCGACGGCTCCTTGTTGGCGGTCTCGGCGATCTGGCCGGCGCCGCAGCCGGACAGCAGCAGCCCGGTCGCCGCGGCCAGCCCGGACAGCAGCAGGGCCGCCCGCCGGGAACCCCTGATCGAGCGCGTCACGTCGGTCCTCCTCGTCACGATCCCACCCGGTGCTCACGCCGGGCACGGTGGCCATGCCCGCGCAGACCGCGCTCCAGGGTAGTTGGGCCTGATCCGCCCCCGCACGCCGACCCGGGAATGCCACTGCCCGGGGCGGACCTCAGACCAGCCGGCCGCTCGTGACCAGCAGGACGACGTCGATGAGGGCGATCAGCATGACGGCCCGGAACGCGGCCACGGGCCGGCCTCCGGCCCGGGCGGCGCCGCGCCCGCCGTACCAGCTCAGGGGCGGCACCACGACGGCGGCGGCGACCGCGGCGACGCCGACGCCCGACGGCCGTCCGGGCGGCCCGACGACCAGGGTGGCGGTCGCCGCGAGCAGCAGGCCGGCGGCGGCGGCGCGGCTGCCCGCCGGGCCGAGCCGGTGCGGCAGCCCGCGGACCCCCGTCCGGGCGTCGTCGGCCAGGTCGGGCAGGACGTTGGCGAAGTGCGCCCCGGCGCCCAGGCAGGCCGCGGCGGCGACCAGCCAGGCCGGCGGGGCCGGCGCCCCGGGCAGCGCCAGCACGACGAAGGCGGGCAGCGACCCGAACGACACCGCGTAGGGCAGCACCGACACCGGGGTCGACTTCAGCGGCCAGTCGTAGAGCAGCGCGGAGACCAGCCCGACGGTGGCACAGAGCGCGGCGGCCGGGCCCGTGGCCAGCGCCAGCGCCGGGGTGGCGAGCGCGGCCACCGCCGCGGCCACGGCCGTGGCGCGCCGGCCCACCGCGCCGGTGGCGACCGGTTTGTCGGTACGCCCCACCGTGGCGTCCCGGTCCGCGTCGAGCGCGTCGTTGGCCCAGCCGACGGCGAGCTGGCTGGCCGCCACGGTGAGCGCCACGGCCAGTACGCCGGCGGGCCGGTGCCCGGCGCCCCAGGCGAGCAGCCCGGCCACCGTGGTGACCGCGGCGGCCGGCTCCGGGTGGCTCGCCCTGACCAGCCCTAGCACCGTTGACGACATGAGGAAAGTCTGGTCGTTACCGGGCAGTCGTGCCACGCTCGGTCCATGCGAGACGCGGGCCGCACCCTGCCGCGCAACGATCCGCGCCAGTACGACGACCTGGCCGGGGAGTGGTGGCGTCCGGACGGCGCGTTCGCGATGCTGCACTGGTTGGCCGAGGCGCGCGCCGCGCTCGTGCCGCCGGCGTCCCGCCCCGGCGCCCTCCTGGTCGACCTCGGCTGCGGCGCCGGGCTGCTCGCCCCGCACCTGGCCGGCAAGGGCTACCGGCACATCGGCGTCGACCTCACCCGGTCGGCCCTGGCGCAGGCCGCCGCGCACGGGGTGACCGCCGTCAACGGCGACGTCACCGCCGTCCCGCTGGTCGACGGCTGCGCCGACGTGGTCGCCGCGGGCGAGATCCTGGAGCACGTGCCGGACTGGCGGCGCGCGGTGGCCGAGGCGTGCCGGCTGCTCCGCCCCGGTGGCCTGCTCGTGCTGGACACGCTGAACGACACGGCGCTGAGTCGGCTGCTGGCCGTCCGGATCGCCGAGCGGCTGCCGACCGTGCCGAGGGGCATCCACGACCCACGGTTGTTCGTGGACGCCCGGGCGCTCGTCGCCGAGTGCGCCCGGCACGGCGTCCGGCTACGGCTGCGGGGGATCCGGCCGGGCGTGCCCGGGCTGCTCGGCTGGCTGGCCCGCCGGGTCCGGGCCACCGGTCGTGCCCACCGCGCCGACGCCGACCGTCCGGGCACGACCGTCGCCGACCGGCCTGCCGCCCCCGCCGCCGTCCACCCGGGCGGGACTGTGGTCGGTCGTCCGGGCGCGCCGGTTCCCGGCCGTCCGCGGCCGACGGTGGCCGGTGCGGCGCCCCGGATCGTGCCGACCTGGTCGACCGCCGTGCTCTACCAGGGGCGGGGCACGCGGAGCGGATAGCGGAACGGGTCCCTGGGTAGGACAGGGCCGAGGAGGGGGCTGTATGACGCTGCACGCGCTGGAGGCGGCTCGCCGCCTGGCACCGAGGCTGGCCGCCCGGGCGGCCGAGCACGACCGCGACGGCTCGTTCCCGGTCGAGGACTTCCGGGATCTGCGCGAGGCCGGGCTGTTCGGCCTGATGGTCCCCACCGAGCTGGGCGGGGCGGGCGCCACCTTCGCCGAGTACGCGGCGGTCGCCACCGAGCTGGCCCGGGGCAACGGGGCGACCGCCCTGGTGTTCAACATGCACGCCTCGGTCACCGGCGCCCTCGGCGCGGTGACCGAGGAACTGGCCGAGGCGCTCGGCGTGCCGGCCGAGGCGCTGGCCGCCCGGGACCGGCTCCTCACCGCCGCCGCCCAGGGCTCCTGGTACGCGGTGGCGATGAGCGAGCGCGGCGCCGGCGCGCGGCTGTCCCAGCTCAGCACCGGCTACGAGCCGGTCGACGGCGGATACCACCTCAAGGGCAGCAAGACGTTCTGCTCGGGGGCGGGGCACGCCGACGGCTACCTGGTGGCCGCCCGTAGCGCCGCCGACCAGTCGGTGGTCTCCCAGTTCCTGGTGCCGGCCGGCGACGGGCTGACCATCGAGCCCACCTGGGACTCGCTCGGCATGCGGGCGACCTCCTCGCACGACCTGCACCTGGACGTGACCGTGCCCGCCGACCGGCTGCTCGGCGGCGTGGAGGGGCTGGCCCTGGTGGTCGCCCAGCTCATGCCCCACTGGCTGGTGGCCAGCTACGCCGCCGTCTACGTCGGGGTGGCCCGGGCGGCGGTCGACGCGGCGGCCGAGCACCTGAACGCCCGCAACCTCGCCGGCCTGCCGGCCGTCCGGTCCCGCCTCGGCCGGGCCGATGCCGCCGTGGCGGCCGCCCACCTGGTGGTCGCGGAGGCCGCCCGGCGGGTGGCCGAGGCGCCGGGGGACGCGGAGACCAACCGCTGGGTGTGGCGGGCCAAGCTGCTCGCCGGCACGACCGCCGCCGACGTGGCGGCGTCGATGCTGGAGGCGGCCGGCACCTCCGCCACCCGGCGGGGGCATCCGCTGGAGCGGCTCTACCGGGATGCCCGCTGCGGCTCGTTGCACCCGGCCACCTCGGACGTCTGCGCCGACTGGCTGGGCATCGCCGCACTCGGCGGCGACCCGGACCGCGACGTATCGGTCCCTCGTTGGTGAGCGTGGGAGGTCCGTCGGGGCGGCGGACGGCACGGGGGACGGCGGCGGGGCGGGCCGCCCGGCGCGTAGGGCCGGACGAGAGGTGGGCATCGTGGCCGTACCGGTGATCGCGGGGCTGGGGACGGCACACCCGCCGTCGGCGGCGCAGGACGAGTTGTGGGATGGCTTCTTCTCGAAGCACTTCTCCGGCAGCACGCGCGCGCTGGCGCAGCGGATCTTCGCCCACTCGGGGGTCACCCGCCGCCAGGCCGCGGTCAACCCGCTGCTGGAGGACGTCTCCGACTGGCCGACGGAACGGCGGATGCGCCGCTACCAGGTCGAGGCGCTGCCGTTGGGCAAGGAGGCGGTGGGTCGGGCGCTGACGGCCGCCGGCCTCGCCGCGGGGGACGTCGGGCTCTTCGTGGTCTGCTCGTGCACCGGGTACGCCACCCCGGGGCTGGACATCCTGCTCGCCCGGGACCTGGGCATGGCCCCGGACACGCAGCGCATGTTCGTCGGCCACATGGGCTGCTACGCGGCCCTGCCCGGGCTGGGCGCGGCGAGCGACTTCGTGACCGCCCGCGGCCGGCCGGCCCTGCTGCTCTGCGCGGAGCTGACCAGCCTGCACATCCAGCCGTCCAGCGCCCGGGTGGACACCCAGCAGATCGTCTCCCACGCGCTCTTCTCGGACGCCGCGGTCGCCACCGTGGTCGTCCCCGGCGGCCGGGGGTACGCCCTGCGCGAGGTCACCTCCGTCACGGACACCTCCACCGCCGACCACATGACCTGGGACGTCACCGACACCGGCTTCCGGATGGGGCTGTCGCCGAAGGTGCCGCAGGTGCTCTCCCGGCACGTCCGGGGCCTGGTCGACGGCCTGCTGGCCCGGCACGGCGCGACGCTGTCCGGGGTGGACGGATGGGCCGTGCACCCGGGCGGCCCGCGCATCCTCAACGTCGTCGAGCGGGAGCTGGCCCTGCCGCCGGAGGGGCTGGCGGCATCCCGGGCGACGCTGGCCGAGCACGGCAACTGCTCGTCGCCGACGGTGCTGCTGATCCTCGACCGGCTGCGCCGGGCCGCGTCGCCGCCGCGGCGGGTGGTGATGCTGGCGTTCGGGCCGGGCCTGACCCTCTACGCCGCGCTTCTCGAACGGCAGGACTGACAGCGGTGCCGCGGGCGCGCCGAGGTTACCCTCTGGTAATGGACGCGGAGGTGGCAGACCGGCCGTGGACGGAGGCGGACGGCCCGCACGCCGGGGCGGTCCGGGGACCCGTGGCGGCCGGCGGCCGGCTGCGCGCGGCGGTGCTGGCCGGGTCGGCCCTGACGGCCCTGGTCGGCGGCGGCTGGTGGTGGCAGACCAGCGCGCCGGCCACCGGCCCGGCGGCCGGCGCGCCGGCCCCGTCCGCGCAGAGCCGGTCCGGGTACGCGCCCGGCAACGGTGACGCCGTCGTCTCCTCGAGGGTGACCGTCGGCGGTGAGGGGGTCGGCTCCGTCTGGGCCCTGCCCGGCGACCGCGACGGCGGAGTCACCTTCCAGGTCGACCCGCGCACCGGTGCCGCGTTCCAGGTCGACCCGCGCACCGGTGCCGCGTTCCAGGTCGACCCGCGCACCGGTGCCGCGTTCCAGGTCGACCCGCGCACCGGTGCCGCGTTCCGGCTCGACTCCGGGAGGCGGGCCGGCGTCCGGGTCGATCCCGAGGCGCGTCGGCTCGGCCGTCTTCCGAACACGATCTGGCGGGAGCGGGCGACGCTCGGCCGGGAGAACGGCCGGATGGTCAAACAGGCGAGCGGTGAGGTCACCACCCGCTTCCTGCTCCAGTACCGCTGCACGGGGCCGGGTGAGCTGCTGGTCGTGCTCGAGCGGATCAGGGCCACCGTGCCCGTCCCGACGGTCGGGTGCGACGGGTCGGTGGTGTCGATCGAGCTGACCGCCGTGGGCGGGCCGTTCCGGGTCTCGCTGTCGACCGCCGACGCCGAACCGCTCCGCGTGGACGCGCAGCTGGTCGGCCTGCCCTGACGCGCCGGTGCCCCGCGCGGGGCCGCCGGATCGCCGGGCTGCCGGGCGACGCCCGGCGCCGGGTCAGGCGGCGAGGCCGGCCAGGTCGGCGCGGTAGTCCTCGCCGGAGCGCACCTCGGGCACCACCTTGACCAGCATCCCGGCCCGGTCGACCAGCAGCGCGGCGGCGACCCCGGGGCGGGGCGGCAGGTGCAGGAACGCGCGCAGCCCGCCCGCCGGGTCGGCCAGCGGTCGTACGGTCGCCCCGGCGGGCGGCGGCGAGACGCGTACGGGCCGGTCCTCGGCGACGGTGACGACCGTGACCCCGGCGGGTGCCAGGGCGGCGGCGGTGGCCACGTCGTCCGGGCAGGCGCACCCGTCGACCAGGATGATCATCGCGGGCAGCAGCCCGCGCAACGGCACCGGTGACTGCCCCGCGTCGACCAGGTCCAGCGCCGGCAGTGGCCGTCCGGTCATCCCGGTCGGCGGGGCGTACGGCGCGGGGGTGGGCCCCGGGGCGGTCCGGCCGGAGCGGGGCCAGGTGACCGTCATCAGGCCGGCGACCGTGGCCAGCACCGCCACCAGCAGGACCAGCAGGGGCAGGGCGAGCGGGGACCGGGCGACCCGGCGGGGGCCGCCCTGACCGGCCCGCGCGCGCAGCTCGCGGCGGACCTGTTCGGCCTCGGCCGCCAGGGCGGAGGCGTCGTCCGGCACGACCACCCGGCCCCACTCCGGCGGCAGGTCGGGCAGTTCGGGGCCGTCTGCGTCGGGCTTGCCCATCGGACCCCCAGGACGTCTCGGTGAGCGGACAGCGGCTCGACCTCCAGCGTCCCGCACGGGCCCTCGTACCGCTACACCTGGGCGCATACGCGGCCGGCGGGATACCATAGGAGGAGCGCATAGCCCTTGATCTCGACGTTCGCGTCACTCGTACCGGCCCGTCATCCACAGGTTACGGAGAGTGTTTGAATCATCGGTTTGATGGTCTGTCAAGCCGAAGAAATACCTCTCACAGGGCCCCTGAGCTGCGCCAACGGTCAGGACAGCGGTGAGACATCGGTGCCTGAGCGTGTTACCCTAGACACAGCGAAAGGGGTTTCGAACCTATGGTTTTCAGTGTCGGCGAGACCGTTGTTTACCCCCACCACGGGGCCGCACTCATCGAGGCAATCGAGACTCGGGTCATCAAGGGCGAGCCTAAGCAATACCTCGTCCTGAGGGTCGCGCAGGGTGACCTGACGGTCCGGGTGCCCGCCGAGAACGCCGAGATCGTGGGTGTGCGCGAGGTGGTCGGCGAAGAGGGCCTCGGCAAGGTCTTCGACGTGCTCCGTGCACCGCACACCGAGGAGCCGACCAACTGGTCGCGGCGTTACAAGGCGAATCTGGAGAAGCTGGCCTCGGGCAACCCGCTGAAGGTCGCCGAGGTCGTCCGCGACCTGTGGCGCCGGGAGCGGGAGCGGGGCCTTTCCGCGGGTGAGAAGCGCATGCTCGCCAAGGCCCGCGACATTCTCGTCGGCGAGGTCGCGCTGGCCGAGAAGAGCACCAAGGACGAGGCGGAGACGCTGCTCGACAAGGTGCTCACCGAGGCCTAGTCCCCACAGCATCGTCGTACCCGATTCGTAGCGAAGAAACCACCGAGGACCGCGACGTGACCGCGCAGCTCAATCCGTGCGGTGACGTCGCGGTCCTCGTGCCTGCGGCCGGTGCCGGCGTACGCCTCGGGCCCGGCCGGCCCAAAGCCCTGCGCCTGCTGGCGGGGGAGCCGCTGCTGGTGCACGCCGTCCGCCGGCTCGCCGCCGCGCCCTCGGTGCACACCATCGTCGTGGCCGCTCCGGCCGCCGAGGTGACGGCCGTCCGCGACCTGCTCGGCCCGGTCGCCCCGGTGACCGTGGTGCCCGGCGGCGCCGAGCGGCAGGCCTCCGTGGCCGCCGCCCTCGCGGCCGTGCCGGCCGGCCCGGAGATCGTCCTCGTGCACGACGCCGCCCGGGCGCTGACCCCGCCCGACCTGGTGGAGTCCGTCGCGGCGGCCGTCCGCGCCGGGCACGACGCGGTGATCCCCGTGCTCCCCGTGGTCGACACGATCAAGGAGGTCGGAGCCGGCGAGGTCGTCCTCGGCACCGTCGACCGTTCCGCCCTGCGGGCCGTGCAGACCCCGCAGGGCTTCCGCCGGGCGGTGCTGGCCGCCGCGCACGCCGCCGCCGGCGACCCGCTCACCGACGACGCCGGCCTGGTCGAGAAGCAGGGCGTCCCGGTGCTCTGCGTCCCCGGCTCGGAGTACGCGCTGAAAGTCACCCGCCCGTTCGACCTGGTGCTGACCGAGCACCTGCTGGCCGCCGGCGCCTGACGCGTACCCTCGTCGCATGATCGTTCCCCGGGTGGCCATCGGCACCGACGTGCACGCCTTCGAGGCGGGGCGACCGTGCTGGGTGGCCGGTCTGCTCTGGCCCGACCAGGACGGCCTGGCCGGGCACTCGGACGCGGACGTGGCCGCGCACGCCGCCTGCAACGCGCTGCTCTCCGCGGCCGGCCTCGGCGACCTGGGCGCCAACTTCGGGGTGGGCCAGCCCGAGTGGGCCGGCGCGTCGGGCGTCGCGCTGCTGGCCGAGAGCGCCCGCCGGGTGCGGGCCGCCGGCTTCGCGATCGGCAACGTGTCGGTGCAGGTGATCGGCAACCGGCCCAAGATCGGTCCGCGCCGCGAGGAGGCCCAGCGGGTGCTCTCCGAGGCGGTGGGAGCGCCGGTCACCGTCTCCGCGGCCACCACCGACGGCCTCGGCTTCCCCGGGCGCGGCGAGGGCCTCACCGGCATCGCGGTGGCCCTGGTGTACGACGCCCCGGCCGCCTAGGCTCGCCGCGATGTCCAGCGACGCCACCTCCGACCGGTCCGCCGCCGACGGCTACCTCCAGCGCGCCCAACTCCTCGCCGAGCTGGGCCGCTACGACGAGGCCGCCGCCGAGGTCTCCTACGCGGTCGCCCTGGACCCGGCGAACGCCGAGGCCCTGACCATGCTGTCCCGGGTCCACCTCGCGGCCGACCGGCCCAAGGAGGCGCTGACCGCCGCCGACGCCGCGGTCGCCGCCGCCCCGGACAGCGTCCCGGCGCTGGTCGCCCGGGGACTGGCCCTCGGCGACCTGGAGGAGTACGCGGAGTCGGCCCGTACCGCCGACCGGATCCTGGCGCTGGGTCCCGACGACGCGTACGCCCAGCGCAGCGCCGCGGCGATCCTGGCCGGCTCGCGCAACGGGCAGCCGGCGCTGAACGCGGCCTGGCGCGGGGTGGAGCTGGCCCCCGAGGACCCGCAGGCGCATCTGGTGCTCGGGCTGGTGGCGGCCAACATGCAGCTGTTCGACCTGGCCGAGCGGGCCTACCGCGAGGCGCTGCGGCTGGACCCGCAGCTCGCGGAGGCCCGGCACGACATCGGGGTGCTCCGGCTGGAGCAGCGGCGCTGGAGCGAGGCGCTCGAACACCTCGCCGAGGCCGCCGCGATGAGCCCCGGCCGGGTCGACTCCGGCCGCACCATCTCGGCCGGCCTGCGTCAGCTCGTGGTCTACGGCGCGGGCTGGACGATGATCACCGCCGTGCTGATCGCGTGCATGGCACCGGGCAGCGCCGGGCTGTCCCGGTTCGCGGCGGCGTTCGCGGCGCTCGGCGGGGCCCTCGTGGTCTGGCGCTTCGCCGCCAGGCTGCCCGGCCTGACCCGGACCATCCTGCCCGGCCTGCTGCGCTCCGACCGCACGCTGGCCCTGGCCGTCTACGCGGCGGCCGCCGCGCCCACGCTGATCCTGCTCTACGCCCTGGTCGGCACCCCGTGGCCGCTGGTCCTCGCCATCGCCACGGCCACCGCCGCCGAGCTCGCCGTCCTGTCGCGTACGACGGTCTAGGGGCGGCGCGCCCAGGTCCAGGCGTAGCCGTCGTCCTCGCAGGACCCGGCGGCGTCGCACAGGTCGAGCGGGCGGAAGGTGTCGACCATGACGGCCAGCTCGTCGAAGAAGTCTGCGCCGATCGAGCGCTCGGCGGCGCCCGGCTGGGGGCCGTGGGTGAAGCCGGACGGGTGCAGCGAGATCGAGCCCTGCTCGATGCCGGAGCCGCGCCGGGCCTCGTAGTTGCCGCCGGTGTAGAAGAGCATCTCGTCGGAGTCGACGTTGTGGTGGTTGTACGGCACCGGGATGGCGTCCGGGTGGTAGTCCACCTTGCGCGGCACGAACGAGCAGATCACGAAGTTCGGGCCCTGGAACGTCTGGTGTACGGGCGGCGGCTGGTGGATCCGGCCGGTGATCGGCTCGAAGTCGTGGATGGAGAAGGCCCACGGGTACATGTGGCCGTCCCAGCCGACCACGTCGAACGGGTGGTGGGCGTAGACGTAGCGGGTCCAGCCGCGGCGGTGCCGGACCAGCACCTCCACGTCGGTCTCGTCCACCAGCAGCGGCGCGTCCGGCCCGCGTACGTCCCGCTCGCAGTACGGCGAGTGCTCCAGGAACTGGCCCCGGACGGAGAGGTAGCGCTTGGGCGGGCCGATGTGGCCGGCCGCCTCGACGGCGAGCAGCCGGACCGGCTCGTCGCCGGTGGGCACCAGCCGGTGGATGGTCGAGGTGGGGATGACCACGTAGTCGCCGGCCACCGCGTCGAGCACGCCGAACGTCGACTCGACCCGTAGGGTGCCCGACTCGACGTACAGGCAGTGGTCGCCGGTCGCGTCCCGGAACAGTGGCGACGGCCGGTCCGCCAGCACGTACGCGATCCGCACGTCGTCGTTGGCGAGCAGGTACTGCCGGCCGAGCACCGGGTCCGCGCCGGCCCCGTCGAGCTTGTGGGTGCGCAGGTGGCGGGGCTTGAGCGGCAGGTTGGGCACCCGGGTGAACGCCGGCGGGGCGAACTCCTCGGCCGCCACGATCGCGGTCGGCGCGTGCCGGTGGTAGAGCAGGGACGAGTCGGAGGAGAAGCCCTCCTGGCCCATCAGCTCCTCGGCGTAGAGGCTGCCGTCGGGCTGACGGAACTGGGTGTGGCGCTTGCGTGGCACCTCGCCGACGCTGCGGTAGTACGGCATCTCGCCTCCCGGTTCGTCCCGTTCACCGATCCAACGGCGTCCGATAATCGGACGCTGTTGTCCGTTCCTTGTAGCGTCCCGTACATTCTTGTCTCGTGTCAACGCAGGTGCCCGCGCTTATCGACGGCCTCGTCGACGACGCCGCCGTCTTCCCGCCCGGCAGCGCGCCGCTGCCCGACGCCGTCGCCGCGCACCGGCGGCACCGCTCCTCCTGGTACGCCGACCTGGTCGGCCCGCTCCTGGTCCCCGCCTCGCGGCTGCCCGAGCTGGCCGCGCTGCTCGACGAGGGGGAGGAGATCGAGGTCGGCGTCATCGGCGACGTGCCGGTCGCCCGGCTCGACGAGGCGCGGGCCGGGGTCGACCCGCGCATCCGCGTCCGGCAGGCCGAGGCGGCGGTCGCGAAGCGCGGCGAGGACCCGCTGCCGGGCCTGACCGAGCTGGTCGGGCTGGCCCGGCGGGCGAACCGGGCCGACGGTCCCGCCGCCGGCGGGCTCGCCGTCTACGCCGAGCTGCCGCTGACGTTCGGGCTGATGGGGGCTCTGGACGCGCTCGCCGCGGCCCGCGCCGACGGGCTGCCGGTCGCGGCGAAGTTCCGCACCGGCGGGCTGGCCGCCGAACTCTTCCCGACCCCGGCCGAGCTGGCCGCGGTGATCTGCGCCTGCCGGGACCGGGGCCTGCCGTTCAAGCTGACCGCCGGGCTGCACGAGGCGGTCCGGCACCTCGACCCGGAGACCGGCTTCACCCACCACGGCTTCGCCAACGTGCTGGCCGCGACGCTGGCCGCCGCCGAGGGCGCCGGGGTGGAGCGGGTCGCCGAGCTGCTCACCGCGACCGACCCGCGCCCGCTGGTGCAACGCGTCGAGGGCGCGCTGGCCGCCGCGCGCCCGCTGTGGGTCGGCTTCGGCTCGTGCAGCATCCTGGAACCACTGACCGATCTGATCCGGCTGGGGCTGGTGAACGGGGGCTTCGAGGCATGACCTGGGTGACGGGTGCCGACGGATCGTCGTACGGGGTGGCCAACCTGCCGTACGGGGTGTTCCGTCAGGGGGAGCGCGAGCCACGCGTCGGCGTACGGATCGCCGACTTCGTGCTCGACCTGGCCGGCGCGGAGGCGGCCGGCCTGGTGCTGGCGGCCGGCACGCTGGGCCGGCCCACCCTCAACGACTTCATGGCCCTCGGTCGCCCACAGTGGACGGCCGTCCGGCAGCGGGTGACCGAGCTGCTCACCGACGCCGCCCACCGGCCGGCGGTGGAGCCGCTGCTGGTGCCGTTGGACGAGGTGCGGATGGTGTTGCCGTTCGACGTGGCCGACTATGTCGACTTCTACTCCTCCGAGCACCACGCGGGCAACGTGGGGCAGATCTTCCGCCCCGGTCAACCGCCCCTGCTGCCGAACTGGAAGCACCTGCCGATCGGCTACCACGGCCGGGCCGGCACGGTGGTCGTCTCCGGCACCCCGGTCGTGCGGCCCAGCGGGCAGCGGGCCACCGCGCAGGGCCCGGTCACCGGCCCGTCCGTACGCCTCGACATCGAGGCCGAGGTCGGCTTCGTGGTCGGCGTGCCCAGCCGGCTGGGCACGCGGGTCCCCGCCGACGACTTCGCCGACCACGTGTTCGGCGTGGTGCTGGTCAACGACTGGTCGGCCCGGGACATCCAGGCCTGGGAGTACCAGCCGCTCGGCCCGTTCCTGGGCAAGTCCTTCGCCACCTCGGTGTCCGCCTGGGTGACCCCGCTGGACGCGCTCGGCGACGCCTTCGTCCCCGCGCCCGACCAGGACCCGCCGGTCGCCGACTACCTGCGCGACGTGCCGCACCTCGGGCTGGACCTGCGCCTCTCGGTGGAGTGGAACGGTGAGCGCGTCAGCGAGCCGCCGTTCGCCACCATGTACTGGACGCCGGCGCAGCAGTTGGCCCACCTGACCGTCAACGGCGCCTCGCTGCGCACCGGCGACCTCTACGCCTCGGGCACCGTCTCCGGGCCGGAGCGGGGGCAGGTCGGCTCGTTCCTGGAGCTGACGTGGGGTGGGGCCGAGCCGGTGAAGTTCGCCGGGGGCGAGACCCGCACCTTCCTGGAGGACGGCGACACGGTGAGCATCACGGCCACCGCGCCCGGCCCGGACGGCACCACCATCGCCCTGGGCGAGGTGACCGGGACGGTCGTCGCCGCGCGCTGACCTTCCGCCGACGGGCCGGGCGGAGCCGCGCGAACGGCCGGCGTCACCTCCGCCAGCCCGTCCCCGACACCTCCGCGCACGACGGACCCCGGTCGCACAGATGGTGCGACCGGGGTCCGTCTTTCCGCCGTTGAGCGTCGCGGATTCCGTCGCCATGCCGCGCCGGGCCGGGCCGGACGCTCCCTTTCCGGTCCCGGTCCCGGTCGCCGGCGGGCGTCCCGACGACAGGAACAAGGTGACGACGATGAACGATCTCCTGGGCGCGGTCTGGCGTACCAGTAGCCGCTCTAACGACCAGGGCCTCTGCGTGGAGGTGGCGGACAACCTGGTCGACGTCCTCGGTGTGGTGGGCGTACGCGACTCCAAGGACCAGGCCGGCCCCACGCTGGCGGTCAGCCCGCCGGGGTGGACGGCCTTCGTGGGCGCGATCCGGACCGGTCAGTTCGGCCGCTGACAGGGCCCCGGCCCGGGATCGGGGCCTCCGACGGGGAAATTCCGTTCCCGGGGGCCCCGATCCGCGCTCACTCGGCGTACCGTCGACGCCACGGGAGGTGGCATGTCGACGGTGGCGGTCACGGAGTTCGTGGAGGCGCACGACGCCGACCTCTGGCGACTGCTGACCGACCTGACCACCCGCACCCGGCGCTTCACCGGCCCGGTGGAGGTGCTCACCCCCGGCGCGTTCGGCCCGGGCACCGCCTGGCGAGAGACCCGTTCCCAGCCCGACGGCACGGCGCTGGTCGAGGAGTTCGTCGTCATCGAGGCCGAGCCGCCCCGGCGGTTGGTGCTCGGCTCGCGGGGCGCCGGGGTGGACTACCGGATCACCTGGACGCTGCGCCCGGTCGAGCGGCGCCGCCGCGGCTGCACCGCCGTCACCGTCGAGCAGGAGGCGGTGCCGACCGCCCCGTACGGCCGGGTGGTCGCGCTGCTGCTCGGCGGGCTGGCCGCCCGGGCGGTCGAGCGCGCACTGCGGCAGGACCTCGCCGACCTGGCCGCGGCGGCGGCCACCGGCACCGCCGAGGCGGCCTGACAGGGCGCGCAGCGACCTGACAGGGCCCTGACCGGCACCGCTGGGTAGGGTGCCGGGCGGAGGTGCGCATGGGGTTCCCGAAGGGCCGGCGACGGATCGTGGTGGCGGTCGCGGCGCTGCTCGCCACCGCCGCCGTCGCGGCGACGGTCCACCGGGTGCTCGCCCCCGCCGAGGTCAGCACGCCCGCCCGGGGCGCGTACCCGCCGGCCGCCGCCGCGGCCGTCGGCGTGGTCGGCCGGCTCCCGGTCGCCCCGCTGATCGTGGACGACCGGCTGAGGGTCTACGCCGCCCACCGCCAGATCTACGCCGACCGGCCGGTCGACGGCCGGCACCGAACCACCCCGTTCTGGTCGTACCGGCGTTGGCCGGCGGAGCTGGACGGGGTGGTGGCGAGCGGGACGACGGTGGTCAGCCGTTGGTCGGACGGGCGGCTCGTGGCGTTGGACGCGCGTACCGGCCGGGTGGCCTGGGAGGCGGCGGGGCCGGCGCCGGTCGGGGAGCGGACGGTTCGGCGCACCGGCGCGGCCACGGTCTGGGATCCCCGCGGTGTCTTCGTCGCCCGTGCCGCCGACGGCCGGCAGGTGGTGGTGGCGACGGGCGTGGGCGCCCGCGGCATCGACCTGGCCGACGGCCGTGAGCTCTGGCGGGCCGACGCGGACCCCGGCTGTCGGGAGGCGGTCGGCACGACGGCGTCGGGGCAGCTGATCACCGTGGACGCGTGCGCGGGTCCGGCCGTGGTGGAGTTCCGCGACGCCGCGACCGGCGTGGTCGGCGTCCGTTGGCGGCCGCCCGGGGCCGGCGACGAGCTGGTGGCGACGCCGGTGGGCTGCGGGACCGGTCGGGTCGGGTGCGCCGCCCTGCGGACCTCCGCGCCTGGGGAGGACGCGGGCCGGGGGTGGCTGGTCGGTGACGGGGAGCCGGTCCCCGCCCCCGCCCTGGACCGGCCGGACGCCGAACTCGTCGACGGGACGGCGGTGGCGGTGGTCGACGGGGTGCCGGTCGCCCGTTCGGCCAGTACCGGCGCGGAGCTGTGGCGCCGTCCCGACCTGCCGGCGGCGCGGCTGATCGCCGTCCAGCCCCGCCGGGTGCACCTGCTGACCGAGACGAACGACCTGGTGACGCTGGACCCGGTGACGGGGGCACAGCGGTCCTGGTTCGCGTTGAACGCGGGCTCGGACGGGATCGGCTGGGCGCCCGGCGCGGCGTACGCGGCGGGCGGCTTCGTGGCCGTGGAGCGGCTCCGCGAGCCGGTCGACCCGACGGGGGACGACCAGCGCTACTACCTCACCTCGGAACCGGTGATCCTCGCCGCGACGTGAAGACGACACCCGCCCGGCTATTCGACAAAACGGACATAAGTTACCTATAGTCCCACCTGTGCGTCTCCTGGCTGCCCTGTTGGGCGCGATCCTGATTCTGGTCACCGCGTCGCCCGCCGACGCCGCGCCGTCCGGCCGGACGGTCCGGCTCGCCCGGACCGTCGGGGTGGACATCACGGTCCCTCCCGCCGTGAACCTCGGCGTCGGGTTCATCGGCGGCACCCTGACCGCCCAGTTGGGCGTCGTGGAGGTGCGCGACTCGCGCGGGCCGGTGAACCCCAACAACTGGGTCGCCACGGTGTCCGCCACCGTCTTCATCATCGGCGGCGGCGGCCCGGGGCGAACCATTGCCAACGGCCGGGTCTCCTACTGGTCGGGCCCCGCCACGCGGAGCGCCGGCGGCGGCACCCTCATGCCGGGGCAGCCCACCTCGGCGCAGGCGGTGACCCTGGACGTGACCCGCGAGGCGTTCCGCAAGACCGCCGGCAACGGCAACAACACCGTTGCCTGGGCGCCGACCGTGCGGGTCGCCATTCCGACCGGCATCATGGCCGGCGGCTACCGGGGAACTATTACCCACTCTGTGGCCTAATGGGTGATTTGTCGGAAATGTTCGACGCCGTGCCTATTGCCTGCCTACCGTGAGCCGCATGAAGAAGCCACTTCTTGCCCTGACTGCCGCCGCAGCTGCCGTGGTGGCCCTGGCGACGCCCGCCTCCGCAGCGCCGACCGGCGACACGATCGTCACCTTCACCGTCGCCACCGCCGACCTGAACGTCACCGTTCCCCCGTCGGTCAACGTCGGTTCCGTCTTCGCCGGCTCCAGCATCACCGGGGAACTCGGCACCGTGACGGTCAACGACGAGCGGGCGGCGCTCAACGCGACCTGGACCGCGACGGTCAGCAGCAGCGCCTTCACCACCGGGGGCGGCACCGCAGCCGAGACGATCCCGCCCGCCCTGGTGGAGTACTGGTCCGGTGCGGCCACCTCCGTCACGGGAACCGGCGCGCTCGTCCCCGGTCAGCCGACCCAGAACGACGCGGTGACGCTGAGCGTGCCCCGTACGGCCTTCTCGAAGACGTCGGGCGCCGGTGACAACAGCGCCAGTTGGGCTCCGGACATCCGGATCGCCATCCCGGCCAGCGCCGTGGGCGGCACGTACCGGGGGGTGATCACCCATTCGGTGGCATGACCTGCCCCTCGCCCCCGCCCTGGCCGTGACCGTGCTGGTCACGGCCGGGGCATCGGCGTTGGTCGCGGCGCCCGCGCCGGCCGCCGCGCCGCGGTCACCGGTGCTGACCGAGCCCGCGCCGCCGCGGGCGGACGGCACGCCGAAGCCGACGCCAGGCGCCGGCGGACCGGCGACCGGGGTCGGGATCCGCCTGCTCGACGCCCCGGTGAACCGGCGCGACGACACCCGGGCGCACAAGTACATCGTCGACCACGTGAAGCCCGGCACCACGATCAAGCGCCGCGTCGTGGTGGCGAACGCCTCGGAGATCCACCGGAAGGTCGTTCTCTACGCCGCGGCCGCCGAGGTCACCCAGGCGGGCTTCGGGTTCGCCCCGGACCGGACCGCGAACGAGCTGAGCAGCTGGATCGCGGTCGAGCCGGGCGAGGAGGCGCTGGCCGCAGACCAGGAGACCGAGGCCCTGGTGACCATCAGGGTGCCGCGGAACGCCGAGGCCGGCGAACGGTACGCGGTCGTGTGGGCCGAGGTCGCCGGTGTCGACGGACAGACCGTGCGCAACGTCGGCCGGGTCGGGATCCGGGTCTACCTCTCGGTCGGGCCGGGCGGCGAGCCGCCCTCCGGCTTCGAGATCGCCCCGCTGACCGGCGGGCGGGAGGCCGACGGGACGCCCTACGTCACCGCCGAGGTGCGCAACACCGGCCGGCGGGCGCTGGACCTGGCCGGCGAACTGTGGCTCACGGCCGGGCCGGGCGGGCTCTCGGCCGGGCCGGTGAGGGCGGAGGCGGGCACGCTCGCGCTGGGCGGCACGACCACCGTCCGGGTCGTCCTGGACCGCCGCCTGCCCGACGGTCCCTGGTCGGCGAAGCTGGCCCTGGCCAGCGGCTGGACCAAGCGGACCGCCACGGGAACGGTCAGCTTCGGCGCGGTCCCCGCCGCGGCCAGCGCCGTCGACGGCTCCGACGAGGTGCTCACCGGGGGACTGGTCACCTCGGCGCTGGTGGTGGCGCTCTTCGCGGTCTACGCGTACCGCCGGCGGGCCCGGTTCCGGCCGCCGGTGCCGGCCGCCTGAGACGTCCGGGTCGGTCCGCGGGGGGATGGCGGACCGGCCCGGTCACCGCCGGGCGCCCGACCCGGCCGGCCGCGGGACGCCCGTCGGCCGGCCGGATCGGGGCGACCCGGCTCAGGCCAGCGCCGCCTCGGCGGCGGTGAGGAAGGCGTCGTTCTCGGCCGGGGTGCCGATGGTGACCCGGACCCCGTCGCCGGGGAACGGCCGGACGATCACGCCCCGGGCCTCGCACGCCTTGCCGAAGTCCACCGCCCGGTCGCCCAGCGGCAGCCAGACGAAGTTCGCCTGGCTGCCCGGCACGTCCGGGACGAGCTTGCGCAGCGCCTCGGTCACCCGGTCGCGCTCCGCTACGACGAGGTCGCACCGCCGCTGGACCTCGTCGGCCTGGCCGAGCGCGGCGAGCGCGCCCGCCTGCGCCGCCATGCTGGTGGAGAACGGCGTGACGACCTTGCGTACGGCCGCCGCCACCGCCGGCTGGGCGACCAGGAAGCCGATCCGCAGGCCGGCCAGGCCCCAGGCCTTGGAGAGCGTCCGCAGCACGACCACGTTCGGCCGGTCGAGGTAGGTGAGACCGTCCGGCACCTCGGGGTCAGTGACGAACTCCCGGTACGCCTCGTCGATGACCACGAGCACGTCCTCGCCGACCGCGTCGAGGAACCGGTCCAGCTCGGCCCGGCGGACGGACGTCCCGGTCGGGTTGTTCGGGTTGCAGACCAGGATCATCCGGGTGCGGTCGGTCACCGCCGCCGCCATCGCGGCCAGGTCGTGCCCGTGCCCGGCGTCGTTGGGCACCCGCACGCTGGTCGCGCCGCTGGTCGCCGCGATGATCGGGTACGCCTCGAAGGAGCGCCACGAGTAGAGCAGCTCGTCCCCGGGCAGGCAGGTGGCCCGGACGAGGTGCTCGGCCAGCGCCACCGAGCCGCAGCCGGTGGCGATCCGGTCGGCGTCCACGCCGTACCGCTCGGCCAGCGCCCCGCGCAGCGCGACCACGCCCATGTCCGGGTAGCGGTGCGCCCCGGCGACGGCCTCGGCGACGGCCTCCACCACGCCGGGCAGCGGCCCGTACGGGACCTCGTTGCTGGCCAGCTTGATCGCCTCGGGGAGCCCGAGCTCGCGGGCCAGGTCGGCCGGGCTGCGGCCGGGCACGTAGTTGGGCAGCGCGTCCAGGTCGGCGCGGGTCAGCCGCAGCGCCGGCTGGTGGCGTCCGGTGTCGGTCATGGGGTGTCTCCCGAGGGGTCGGTTCGGTCGTCCGGGGTGGTCCGGCGGGTGCGGGGAAGCTGGACCACCACGGTCTGCGCCCGCTTGTCGTGCAGGGCCTGGCGCAGCGGGTGGTCGAAGAGTGGGGAGATCGCGTCGACGAGCTGGAGCAGCAGGCCGAGGCCGCAGCAGTACCACAGCAGGGTGGGCAGGCCGAGGGTGTTCCACCGGCGCAGCGCCCGGCCGAAGCCGAGCGGCTCGTCGGCGGCCACCGGGAGCACCTTGATGCCCACCACCCGCTTGCCGAAGGTCTGCCCGCCGGCGGCCGTCGTCGGCACCTCGTACGCGAGCCAGAGCGCGGTGGCGATCAGCAGGATGACGACCTGGAGGCCGCCGGCCTGCTCGCTGGGCTGCGGCAGCCCCTCGGTGGAGGTGTCCCCGGCCAACGCCCGCCGGAACACCTCCCGCCAGTACGGGGTGACCTCCTCGACCAGCCGCCACACGAACCAGCCGTTCACCACGGCGTTCAGGGCGAACACGATCGCGAAGTCGATCATCCGGGCGATCAGCCGGGCGCCGAACCCGGCCAGCGGGAGCCCGTGCGGGCGGGGCTCCGGCGGCCGTCCCGGCCAGGTCCCCGGCGACCAGCCGGGCGGCGGCCCCTGCGGGTGACCGTGGCCTCGCGGCGGCTGCCAGGGATAGGGCTGCCCGGGGTACGGCTGCCCGGGGTGGGGTCGCCGGCCCGCGGGCGCGCCCGGCGCGGAGACCGGTGCCGCGGGCGGCGTCGGGGCGGGCGCGGG
Source organism: Micromonospora sp. NPDC002717 (assembly GCF_040295705.1). Classification (NCBI taxonomy): domain Bacteria; kingdom Bacillati; phylum Actinomycetota; class Actinomycetes; order Micromonosporales; family Micromonosporaceae; genus Micromonospora; species Micromonospora sp. NPDC002717. The sequence goes on from NZ_JBEOVW010000009.1 coordinate 25,853, forward strand.
CGGCGGCTCGGGCGGCGGTGGTCCCTCGGGCGGGGTGGCGTCGACGGGGATCGGCGCGCCGATCCAGCCCTCGCCGTCCCACCAGCGTCGGGTGTCCGGATCGGCCGGGTCGACGTACCAGCCCGGTTCGACGCTCACGGCCTGGCCTCGCTGCGCTCGCTCACGCAGACACCTTAACGACGACGGTGCCGGCGAACTTGTCGTGGAGGCACTGCTGCCAGGGCTTGTCCCACAGTTGCCAGAGCCCGTCGAGGTAGCTGAGGCCGGGGAGGAACATCGCGGCGACGTGCTGCACGGCGTACCGCTTGCCGGCCATCCGCCGGTCCAGCGTGGCGGCCGGGTCGAGCGGCACGACCCGCAGCTTCATCACCCGCTTGCCGAAGGTCTGCCCCGTGCGCTTCATGTACTCCACGTGGTAGAGCCAGTAGAGCCCGAGCATCAGCACCATCAGGCCCACCTCGAGCAGGAGTATCGGCAGCATGAAGTCGGTCATGAAGGACCCGGGGTCCGGCTCGACGAGGGTGCCGTCCGGGTTCGTCCGGGTCAGCTCGGTCATCATGTTCCACCAGAGCAGCAGGAACGCCGGCAGGAAGAGGACCATCGCCACCAGCGTGCTCAGCCCGATGTCGATCAGCGCGGCCAGGAACCGGTCGCCGAAGCTGGCGAGCGGCTGGCCGCCGGGGCCGAGCGGCGGCGGCGCGGGGTGCGGGGACCAGCCGGGTGGCGGGGCCCAGTCCGGCGGGACGTGCCCGGGTGGGGCGTACTGCGGCGGCACCGCGTACGCCTGGCTGGTCGGGCCGGAGGGCGGCGCGAAGCCGCCGGCGGCGGGCGTGGGCCCACCGGCCGGCGGCGTCGGGTACGACGGAGGCTGCGTCACGCTCGACAGTGTTACAGGTTGCCGCGCTTCTCCTGCTCGCGCTCGATGGCCTCGAAGAGCGCCTTGAAGTTGCCCTTGCCGAAGCCGAGCGAGCCGTGCCGCTCGATCAGCTCGAAGAAGACGGTCGGGCGGTCCTGCACCGGCTTGGTGAAGATCTGCAGCAGGTAGCCGTCCTCGTCCCGGTCCACCAGGATCTTGCGGGCCTTCAGCTCCTCGATCGGCACCCGCACCTGGCCGATCCGGGCGCGCAGCTCCGGGTCGTCGTAGTAGGAGTCCGGGGTGTCCAGGAACTCGACGCCGGCGGCGCGCATCGCGTCGACGCTGGCCAGGATGTCGTTGGTGGCCACGGCGATGTGCTGGGCACCCGGGCCCTGGTAGAACTCCAGGTACTCGTCGATCTGCGACTTCTTGCGGGCGATCGCCGGCTCGTTGAGCGGGAACTTCACCTTGCGGGTGCCGCTGGCGACGACCTTGCTCATCAGCGCCGAGTAGTCGGTGGCGATGTCGTCGCCGACGAACTCGGCCATGTTCGAGAAGCCCATGACGCGCTTGTAGAACTCGACCCACTCGTCCATCCGGCCGAGCTCGACGTTGCCGACCACGTGGTCGACGGCCTGGAAGAAGCGCTTCGGCTGGACGCCGGCGTCGATCATCGGCTGCCGGTCCACGATCGGCTTGCGGGCCACGAAGCCGGGCAGGAACGGACCGGTGTAGCGGGACCGGTCGACCAGCGTGTGCCGGGTGTCGCCGTACGCGGCGATGGCGGCCAGCCGGACGGTGCCGTGCTCGTCGCTGACGTCGTGCGGCTCGACGAGGCCGGTCGCGCCCTGCGCGGTGGCGTGCGTGTACGCGGCGTCGACGTCCGGGACCTCCAGCGCGATGTCGGAGACGCCGTCGCTGTGCTTCGCGACGTGCTCGGCGCCCTCGGCGTCCGGGCGGACCGCGCCGGTCAGCACGAACCGGGCCGAGCCGCTGGTCAGCACGTACTGGGCGTGGTCGCGGTAGCCCTGCTCCGGCCCCCGGTACGCCACACACGTCATCCCGAACGCGGTGGAGTAGTAGTGCGCCGCCTGCTTGGCGTTGCCCACCAGGAAGTGCACGTGGTCGAGGCCCTTGACGGGGAACCGGTCGCGGCTGATGTCGTGGTCGACGGCGCCGACGAGCACGTCGATGTCGACGTCGTCGGTCCCGTGGGGTCGGTCGATCGCCTGGGTCATCGCGGTCTCCCTCAAGTACCGGTCGGCCTCGTGGCCGCCGCCGTGGTCGGTGCGGGTCGTTCTGCTGGTTCTGTGGCGAGGATCGCGGTGACCCGGCGCACTGGGCAACTGTCAGCATGGGAGCTGGTCAGGTTGCGCATTCAGTAGGGTATTCAGCCATGAACGCTGGTCAGGCTGTACAGCTCGACGCCCTCGACGCGCGGTTGATCGAACTGCTCGCCGAGGAGCCGCGGATCGGGGTCCTGGAGTGCTCCCGGCGCCTCGGGGTCGCCCGCGGCACCGTGCAGGCCCGGCTCGACAAGCTGGTCGAGCGGGGGGTCGTCGGCGGGTTCGGTCCGGAGATCTCCCCGGCGGCGATCGGGTTCGGGGTGACCAGCTTCGTCACGCTGGAGATCAGCCAGCGGCACGGGCACGACCGGGTGGCCGCGCACCTGGCCGCGATCCCGGAGGTGCTGGAGGCGCACACCATCACCGGCTCCAGCGACCTGCTCTGCCGGATCGTGGCCCGCTCGAACACCGACCTCCAGCGGGTGATCGACCAGATCGTCTCGTACGAGGGCATCCGCCGCGCCTCGACGATCATCGCGCTGGCCGAGCAGATCCCGTACCGCACCCTCCCCCTGGTCCGCTCCGCCGCCCGGGGGTGAGGAAGGCGCCCTTCCTGCGCGCAGGAGCGATGGCAGCGGGTCCTTCCCTACCGCACCCGCGCCGAGAAAGGGCGGCGACACGGCGGCGGGGGACGGCGGGAGCGCGGCGGTCGTCGCTACGGTGTGCGTGTGGCGAAGGCGGGCGGCCTCGGATGGCGTGGCGGGCTGCTGCTCGCGCTGATCGTGGTCGTCGTGCTCGCCGCGACCGGAGTGTGGAACCCGTTCCCCGGCGTGTGGGACTGGGTCGACCGCAGCGAGCCGATCTCCGAGCCGGACGTGGTCTGGCAGCAGCGGGTCGGCGGCACCCCGCGCAGCGTGACCATCGCGGGCGACACCGTGGTGGTCGAGCAGCGCACCCGGGTGGAGGCGCGCAGCCTCGCCACCGGCGACCAGCTGTGGGAGCGCAAGGCCGACTGGTCCGCGGTGGCCGGCGGCGACCGGGACGCGGTCGTCGTCGTGGGCAAGCTCCTGGTCAAGGGGTACGAGGTGCTCGACCCGACCACCGGCGCCACGCGGCGGCGCGACGGCGACGCGGTGGCCGTCTGGACGTACCGCAACCTGCTGCTCGACGCCCGCTGCGTCGACGCCACCGACTGCACGATCAGCGCCTGGGAGCCGCGCGGCACCGCCCCGGTGTGGACGGCCTTCGTGCCCGGCGTGCGCAGCGGGCTGCTCGGCGACAACCCGGGGCTGCTCGGCACCCGCCGGCTCGACGCCGTCCGGATCGACGAGGAGGTGGCGGGGCCGGAGGCGGTGCCGCCGCTGCTCGGTTTCCCCATCGACGGCCGGGTGCACGTGCTCGACACCGCCACCGGGCGGGTGCTCCAGAACGTCGAGCCCGGCCGGGACGAGCGGCTGTCGGTGGTCGGCGGCCGGCTCCTGCGGATCACCGCCCGATCCCAGGACGGCACCTGCTACTTCGCCATCTCCGGCCGGGACCCGGCGACGGGCCGGGAGACCTGGCAGCGGGCCGGGGTCAACCTGCGCACCGCCGACAACGCCGGCTGCGTGCAGCGGGAGGACCCGCAGGGGGCGCGGAACGTGCTGATCGGCGTCGCCCCGGACGCCCGCGAGGCGGTCCTCGACGGGTACGACGGGCGGCTGCTGCTGGTGGCCGCCGCCGGGGAGCGGCTGCTCGCCGTCGACGACCGCCACGCCCTGGTCCGCCCCGCCGACAAGCGGGCGGTGGTCAGCCACGAGCTGGGCACCGGACGGGTCCGGTGGACCCGTCCCGCCGGGGCGAAGGCGGGTGCCGCGCTCACTCCGTACGCGGCGGTGCTCGCCGACGAGAAGCCGTCCCGGCTGGTGGCGCTCGACCCGCGTACCGGGCGGGAGCTGGCGAGCCTGCGGACCGCGGCGAACGCCCTCGCGGTCGGCCCGAACGGCATGGTCATCGGCGAGGGACGGGAGATCGGGTACGTCCGCTTCGGCGGCGCGGCCGGCGCCCCGGCGGGTCCCGGCGACGGCGGCGTCCCCGGTCCCGGCGGCGTCCCGGGCAGCACGGCGGGGGTTCCCGGGCCGGCGGACAGCTGCGGCCCGAAGCGGGAACTCTGCCCCGGGTGAGAGCGGCGTCCCAGGACCGACCCGGCGGGTGCAACTGATCGACCCTTCTGCCCTAGGCTTTCCGCTCATGAGCAGTGCCGCCGCGTTCTCGTACGCTCCCTTGCTGCCGACCGGTCCGGACCAGACGGAATACCGCCTGGTCACCGACGAGGGCGTCGACGTCGTCAACGGCCCGGGAGGCCGCCGGTTCCTCACCGTGGAGCCGACGGCGCTCACCGCCCTCACCGCGGAGGCGATGCACGACATCGCGCACTTCCTGCGCCCCGCGCACCTGGCCCAGCTGCGGTCGATCATCGACGACCCGGCGGCCTCGCCGAACGACCGGTTCGTCGCGCTCGACCTGCTGCGCAACGCCAACATCGCGGCCGGCGGCGTCCTGCCCATGTGCCAGGACACCGGCACCGCGATCGTGATGGGCAAGCGCGGCCGGCACGTGCTCACCGACGGCAGCGACGCCGAGGCCGTCTCGCGCGGCGTCTACCAGGCCTACACCCGGCTCAACCTGCGCTACTCGCAGCTCGCCCCGCTCACCATGTGGGAGGAGCGCAACACCGGCAGCAACCTGCCGGCGCAGGTGGAGATCTACGCCGAGGACCCGGACGGCCACCCCGACGCGTACAAGTTCCTCTTCATGGCCAAGGGCGGCGGCTCGGCCAACAAGTCGTACCTCTACCAGGAGACCAAGGCGCTGCTGAACCCGACGCGGATGATGCAGTTCCTGGAGGAGAAGCTGCGGCTGATCGGCACCTCGGCCTGCCCGCCCTACCACCTGGCCATCGTCATCGGCGGCACCTCCGCCGAGTACGCGCTGAAGACCGCCAAGTACGCCAGCGCCAAGTACCTCGACGCGCTGCCCACCTCCGGCTCGATGACCGCGCACGGCTTCCGCGACCTGGAGTTGGAGGCCGAGGTGCTGGAGCTGACCCGCAACTTCGGCATCGGGGCGCAGTTCGGCGGGCGCTACTTCTGCCACGACGTGCGGGTGGTCCGGCTGCCCCGGCACGGCGCCTCCTGCCCGGTGGCGATCGCCGTCTCCTGCTCCGCGGACCGGCAGGCGGTCGCCAAGATCACCCCGTCGGGCGTGTGGCTGGAGCGCCTCGAAACCGACCCGGCGCGCTACCTGCCCGACGTCACCGAGGCGCAGCTCGACTCCGCCGAGGTGGTCCGGGTCGACCTGAACCGGCCGATGGACGAGATCCGCGCCGAGCTGTCCAAGTACCCGGTGAAGACCCGGCTGTCCCTGACCGGCCCGCTGGTCGTGGCCCGCGACATCGCGCACGCCAAGATCGCCGAACGGCTGGACGCCGGCGAGCCCATGCCGCAGTACCTGCGCGACCACGCGGTCTACTACGCCGGCCCGGCCAAGACCCCGGAGGGCTACGCGTCCGGCTCGTTCGGCCCGACCACGGCCGGCCGGATGGACGCGTACGTGGAGAAGTTCCAGGCCGCCGGCGGCTCGCAGGTGATGCTCGCCAAGGGCAACCGGTCCGCCCAGGTCACCCGCTCCTGCCAGCAGCACGGCGGCTTCTACCTCGGCTCGATCGGCGGTCCCGCCGCCCGGCTCGCCCAGGACTGCATCAAGCACGTCGAGGTCCTGGAATACCCGGAGCTGGGCATGGAAGCGGTCTGGAAGATCGAGGTGGAGGACTTCCCGGCCTTCATCGTGGTCGACGACAAGGGCAACGACTTCTTCGCCGAGGTCACCAAGCCGGTGCTGACGGTCGGCCGTCGCTGACCCCGACGTACGCGCGAGGGGCGCGGGCAGTTGCCCGGCGCCCCTCGTCGTTTCCGTACGTCAGCTCGCCCGGCTGGCGTAGAAGGTGCCGCTGAAGGTCTCCGACACGATCCCGTCGCCGGTCCGGGTGTACACGGTGATTCGGTGCAGCCCGGCGGTCGTCGGGGTGTAGCTCACCGAAGCCGACCCGTCGGCGCCCGCCGCGACCGTCTGGGCGGGGAGCCCGTCGAACGAGTAGACGAACTCCGTCACCCCGGGCATGCCGGGCTGGAAGACGAACGTCCCCGGCGTGCCGGCGACCGCACCCTGGATCTTGTTGATCGGGTACTCGACGGAGCTGACCGTCGGCTTGGTCGCGAGGTGGAAGCGGTAGGTGCCCTCGCCCGACGGCAGGTCGCCGGCCGTCCGGCTGCGGACGTACACGTCGTTGTAGCCGGGCTTGGTCGGCGTGATCGTGACCGTGGCCGTGCCGTCGGCCGTCGCGGCGACGGCCTGCTCGGGACCGTCGTTGAGCCGGTAGGTGTACTCGACCACGTCCTCCATGCCGGGGGCGAAGGTCAGGGTGCGCGGCTGGCCGTATCCGGCGGTGGGGTTGGCGTCGCTGATCGTCGGGCGGGTGTCACGGACCCGGAACTCGTAGCCCGTCACCACCGACCGGTTGCCTGCCCGGTCGACCGACTCGACGCTGAGCGTCGTCGGCCCGGCCCGGTCCGGCGTGATGGTCACCGTGGCCGTGCCACCTGCCTGGTCGGCGGCCAGGTAGGTGGTCGCGCCGGTCAGGCCGTACCGGAAGCCGACGGTGTCGGTGTCACCGTTGGCGGTGAAGGTGAACTGGCCCGGGATGCCCGGGCCGCCGTACCAGCCGAGATCGTCGGGATAGTCGGTGGAGCTGACCGCCGGGGCTGCGGGCTGCCGCGTGTCGACGGTGAACCGGCACTCCGGTGACCAGGCGGAGGTGTCGCCGACCCCGTCCGTGGCGCGGACGGCGAAGGCGTACGCCCCGTCGACCATCTGGCCGGCCGTGACGTCGTACCGGAAGAGCGACCCGGCGGCCTTGGCCGGGGACGTCCACTCGGTCCGCCTGGTCGGGTCGTTCACCGGCCACCAGGCGAAGGTGGCGGTCACCGGCTCGGCGTTCGGCGGTACCGCGTCCGGGTCGGTGACCTTCGCCGCCAGGTACGGCGTGGTCGTGCCGATGTGCAGCTCGTCGGCGCAGGGGAGCCCGTTGACTCCCAGGTCGGCTGGTACGTCCGGCGGCGTGTTCGCCTCGATGGAGATGCCGAGCTCCCTGATCCAGCGACCGTAGGGCAGCTTCTCCTCGTGGTCTCCGGCGATCCGCGCCATGAAGGTGATCGAGGTCTGTCCGGCCTCGACCGCCTGCCGTACCGCCTCGGTGAGCGGCACTTCCAGTTGTCCCTGGCAAGGAGCGGTCGGCGCGATGTCGGCGATCTTCTCCCGAACCGCGGGTGACGTCTCCCAGGTTGGTGCGCTGGTCGGTACGTCGGTCCGCCACAGCTCGATTTCGCGTGGCTTCGCGCAGTCGTTGACCGCCGTCTCCTCGGTGACCCCGAGTGCGCGGATGATGTGCTTGCCCTGGAACGGAGAGAGGTTGTAGGTGAAGTAGGCCCGCGAGGTGTGTTTGTCGTCGTCGGACTCCCAGGTGCCGACCGGCACGGTGCCGTCGGCCTCGGGAACAGCGGTCGACGGCTGACGGGCGTCGGTCCAACTGCCGCTGGTCGGCAGGATGAACCGGCTCGGCCCGGCGGTTGCCGGCTCGGCGGTCATGACCAGGGCGCTGGTCGTGAGGAGGAGGGCGGCGAACCCTGCGGTCGGGAGGATTCGGCGCGTACGCCGGCCGGCCAAGCTGATGGAATTCTGTGGGGCGTGCAAAATCGAACCTCCGGGATATCAGAAGTTCGACGATTTTAAGTTCTTTGAATTCTTCGGGCGCGCTGTTTTCGGTCGGCCGCCTTCGCCGTCACTGCCGGCCGGCTGGTGCACTCAGCGGATCGCCCGCGGGTCCTGGCGGTGCGCGCGCCCGACCTGCGCGGCCTCCGGCCTGCCGTGAGCGCGGCGGCGGGCAGTCCGGCGAGATGTGACGGAACGGTCAGCGCGATCATCTGCGGGTCGACGGCGAGCGCGGCAGGATGGTACGCGTGACGACTCCAGAGGCGACGGGCTACCGGATCGAACGCGACTCGATGGGCGAGGTGGAGGTGCCCGCCGAGGCGCTGTGGCGGGCGCAGACGCAGCGCGCGGTGCAGAACTTCCCGATCTCGGGCCGGGGCATCGAGCCGGCCCAGATCCGGGCGCTGGCCCAGATCAAGGGGGCGGCGGCCCAGGTCAACGGCGAGCTGGGCGTGATCGACGCGGACGTGGCCGCGGCGATCGCCGCCGCGGCGGCGCACGTGGCCGACGGCGGCTACGACGACCAGTTCCCGATCGACGTGTTCCAGACCGGCTCCGGCACGTCGTCGAACATGAACACCAACGAGGTCATCGCCACCCTGGCCAGCCGGGAGCTGGGCCGGGACGTGCACCCGAACGACGACGTGAACGCCTCGCAGTCCAGCAACGACGTGTTCCCGTCGTCGATCCACCTGGCCGCCACCGAGGCCGTCGCGCGGGACCTGCTGCCCGCGCTGGCCCACCTCGCGGAGGCGCTGGAGGGCAAGGCGGCGGAGTTCGAGACCGTGGTCAAGGCCGGGCGTACCCACCTGATGGACGCCACCCCGGTGACCCTGGGCCAGGAGTTCGGCGGGTACGCCGCCCAGGTGCGCTACGGCATCGAGCGGCTGGAGGGGGCGCTGCCCCGGCTGGCCGAGCTGCCGCTCGGCGGTACGGCGGTGGGCACCGGCATCAACACCCCGCTCGGCTTCGCCGCGAAGGTCATCGAGCGGCTGCGGGGCGCGACCGGCCTGCCGCTGACCGAGGCGCGTAACCACTTCGAGGCGCAGGGCGCCCGGGACGCTCTGGTGGAGACCTCGGGGCAGTTGCGCACGCTCGCCGTCGGCCTCTACAAGATCGCCAACGACATCCGCTGGATGGGCTCGGGGCCCCGGGCCGGCCTGCGCGAGCTGCGCATCCCCGACCTGCAGCCCGGCTCGTCGATCATGCCGGGCAAGGTCAACCCGGTGGTCGCCGAGGCGATGCGGCAGGTCTGCGCCCAGGTGATCGGCAACGACGCCGCCGTCGGCTTCGCCGGTTCGCAGGGCGACTTCGAGCTGAACGTCATGCTCCCGGTCATGGGTCGCAACCTGCTGGAGTCGGCCCGGCTGCTCGCCGCGTCGAGCCGCCTCTTCGCCGACCGCCTGGTGGTCGGCCTGGTCGCGGACGCCGAGGTCTGTCTGGCGTACGCGGCGGGCTCGCCCTCGATCGTCACCCCGCTCAACCGCCACCTCGGGTACGACGAGGCCGCCTCGATCGCCAAGGAGGCGCTGGCCAGGCAGGTCTCGATCCGGGAGGTGGTCATCTCCCGGGGGCACGTCGACTCGGGCAAGCTGAGCGAGACCCAGCTCGACGAGGCGCTCGACCTGCTCCGGATGACCCACCCCTGAGCCTCGCCGCCACCGGTCGGTTCCGCCCCGGTCGGTTCCGGGGGCCGCGTCAGTAGGCCGGGCACTGTCGAGCTGCCCCGTCCACAGGACCGGTCGTTCCGTCCCGCCTGCGGTCGCACAGACGGGGCAGCTCGACAGCGTGCGCCGAGGCGCGCCGGGTGTCGCTTCGCCGGCGAACCGCGATGCTCGACCCGGCCGCTGCAGGGCCCGCTCACGTCCGCTTCAGGGCCGCGTCATGTCCGCCTCCGGCCGCTTCAGGACCGCTTCATGTCCGCTTCAGGGCCGGGGCGGCCCTGGCGGGCCCGGTAGGCGGCGACGGCGGCGCGGTTGCCGCAGCCCGCGTCGCAGAACCGGCGGGAACGGTTCTTCGACAGGTCGACCAGCACGTTCGCGCAGTCGGGGTGGTCGCAGATCCGCAGCCGGCTCAGCTCGCCGTAGCGCACCAGGTCCGCCATCGCCATCGCCGCCTCCACGGCGATCCGGGTCGCCAGCGGCGCGTCGCGCGGCACGGCGTGGAAGTGGTACGGCTCGTCGTCGTGCGTGATGAGCTGCGGTAACGCGTGGTTCTCGCGGAGCAGCCCGTTGAGGATGGCGACGACCTCGTCGGTGTCGGCGTACCAGATGCGGCGCAGCCGGGGGCGCAGGTCGCGTACCGACCGCAGTTCGGCCTCGGTGTGCTCGTGCCGCCCGGTGTAGCCGTGCGAGACGTAGAAGGCGTCCAGGGCGGCGATGTCGGGCAGCCCCTCGCCGTCGGGGCGGTCGGTGTTGACGAGTGCGGCGGCGGCGGTCAGGGAGCAGACCGTGTCATGGGCGAAAGGCAACTTGACTCCTCTCGGGGCGCCGGCCTAGCGTCATGAGCATAGTGGCAGTTTACTCATGACAGCTGGGAGCGGACCGATGCGCCAACCACCCGCCGCCGGGCTCGGTCTCGGCCTCGCCCTGCTCTCCGCCGTCACGTTCGCCACGTCGGGCACGTTCGCCCGCTCCCTGATCGACGCGGGGTGGTCCGCCGAGGCCGCCGTGGCGGCCCGGGTCGGCATCGCCGCGCTGGTCGTGGCGGTCCCCGCGGCGCTGTCCCTGCGCGGGAAGTGGGACGTGCTGCGGCGCAACCTCGCCGCGATCGGCGTGTTCGGGCTGCTCGGGGTCGCCACCGCGCAGGTCTGCTTCTTCAACGCGGTCCGCTACCTGCCGGTCGGCGTCGCGCTGCTGCTGGAGTACCTCGGCATCATCCTGGTCGTGGGCTGGATGTGGCTGGTCCACGGGCACCGCCCCCGCCGGCTGACCGTGGCCGGCTCGGTGGCGGCGATCGCCGGCCTGTTCTTCGTCCTCGACCTGACCGGCGCCACCGGGCTCGACCCGGTGGGTGTGCTGTGGGGTCTGGGGGCGGCCGTCGGCCTCGCCGGCTACTTCGTGCTCGCGGGCCGGGTCGACGCGGGCCTGCCCTCGGTGGCCATGGCCAGCGGCGGCATGGCCGTCGGCGCGGCCGTCCTGTTGCTGCTCGGGGCGGTCGGGGCACTGCCGCTGCGGGCCACCTTCGGCGAGGTCACCTTCGCGGGGCAGCGCACCAGCTGGCTGCTCCCGATCGTCGGCCTGTCGCTGGTCGCCGCCGTGGTCGCGTACCTCGCCGGGATCGCCGGGACCCGCATCCTGGGGGCCCGCCTGTCGTCGTTCGTCGGGCTGACCGAGGTGATGTTCGCCGTCCTCATCGCCTGGCTTGTGCTGGGCGAACTGCCGACCGTCGTGCAGCTCTTCGGCGGCGCCCTGATCGTCGCCGGCGTCGCGCTGGTGCGTGTCGACGAGCTGCGCGCGCCCCGGCCGGAGGGGCGCCCGGAGCCACGCCCCACGGAGCCCTCCCTCTCCTGAGTGCGGGCTCGCGGGCGAGCCCGCCTTCGAGCTGTGCGCGCACGAGAAACGGCCTGCCGGGGAAGCCGGACGCCGAAGCGTCCACGGTGGCGGAACTGCCCGCCCGGTTGGCCGATCTCCGGGGATGACACGTCCGGTCAGGGCCGCCAGCCCCGGGCGGCGAGCGCGGCGCGCACCTCGCGCAGGACGCCCGGGAAGTCGTGGCGCAGCCGCCGACCCGTCAGGTGCACCACGAGCCAGCCCGCGCCGACGAGCCGGGCGAGCCGGTCCAGGTGCCCACGATCGGCCCCGGCCTGCCGCGACTCGTCGAACGCGACGGCGACGCGGAGCGCCGGCCACGCCAGGTCGAGATGCCAGCCGAGCCCGGACGCGAGCCGGACCGGGTGCCGGGCGACGGGGCGCGGCAGCCCGGCGAGCACCAGCCGCACCCGCAGCTCAGACTCGGCCGGCGACCGGGCGCCCGGATCCGCCAGGCCGAACACCCAGCGCGCCCGCCGACCGCCGGGCCGGGCGGCGTGGCGGCGGGCGAGGTCGGCGAGCGCGGCGCGGCTGGTGAGCCCCTCGGCGAGCAGCGCGTCGACGATGCCGACCGCGCGGAACGGCTCCAACCAGACCGCCGTCTCCCACGCCGCCGCGGTGGGATCCGTCCTCGGGGGTGGGCCGGCGGTCCTGAGGGCCGCCTCCGGTGCGGGCGGCGGCGACGCGACCGGGCCCACGGAGTGCACGCGCAGGCCGCGCTGCGGGCCGAGTCGCGTCGTCCTCGGGACGAGCACGTGCACGTCGTCGGTGAAGGCCGCGGCGTGCCCGACGCCGTGCAGGCAGGCCGCCGAGGGGCCGGCGACGACCGCGTCCGGCGGGAGCCGCAGCATGGCGGCCCGGCAGGCCAGGGCGTGGTCCCGGGGCAGGCGGGCGTCGGCGTAGACGTCGTGCCGCAGGCGCAGCCAGGCCGAACTGCGCAACTGGTGCTCGGTGAGCAGCCCCTGGCGGACCGCGTCCGAGCCGCGGAAGACCTGCCAGGCCAGGGCCCTGGGTCGATGGGGTGCGGGTGGCATACGCACCAGCCTGCGCGCCGCCCGCCCCGCTCCGGCACCCCTGTGGACGACCGCCGCCGCGCCATGGAACGTCCCCTGTGGACAACCGCCCGCGTGGCCGTCGGATGTGGTAAGGGCCTGTCGGAACGGGGAACGTCGCCCGCCGCTGGTCCGGCGCGTACCCGCCGGACCCGGCTCGCCCGGTAACGACCCGGCCGCCGCGATGCGTACGCCGAACCGTCGTCGCCGGCACGGACGCGCCGGGCCGGTCCGGGCCGGGCCGGGAGGGTGCTGCCGGTCAGGACAGGGCGGTGGCGATGGCGGTGGCGGCGGCGAGGACCTGGGCGCCGACCGCCTCGGTGTCCAGCGGCGCCAGCGCCACCACACCGACGCTCGCCTCCAGCCCCGGCACGCCGAGCACCGGAGCGGCCACCCCGTACGCCCCGGACTGGAGCTCCCCGGCGGTGCTCACCGGGCCGGCGGCGCCCGTGCGGCCGGCGAGGATGGCCCGCCCGGCCGCCCCGCGCTCCAGCGGGTGCCGCGCCCCCGTCCGGTACGCGACGTGGAACGCCGTCCAGGTCGGCTCCACCACGGCGAGCGCGACCCCCTCCCCGCCCTCGACCACGGTCAGGTGGGCGGTCGCGCCGGCCTGCTCCGCGAGGCGGCGCAGCGCGGGCAGCGCCCCCTCGGCCAGCAGCGGCTGGGCCCGCCGGGCCAGGTGCAGCACCCCGACGCCGAGGCGCAGCCGGCCCTCGCCGTCGCGGCGCAGCATCCCGTGCGCGGTCAGCGCGCCCACCAGCCGGTAGACCGCCGCCCGGCCGATGCCCAGCCGGTTCGCCGCCTCGGTGACGGTCAGCCCGCCCGGCGCGTCGGCGACCAGGTGCAGCAGCCGCAGCCCCCGGTCCAGCGTCTGCGCCGTCTCCCCGCCCCGCGCCGTCGTGTCCACGCCCAGCAGCGTACGACCCGGCTCCGGACAACCCGGGAAAGCGTGGACGGCTACCCTTGTACGGTGACGCTACGCCTGTATGACACCGCCACCCGATCGGTGCGGGACTTCGTCCCGCGGGAAGCCGGCAAGGTGGGGGTCTACCTGTGTGGTCTCACCCTCCAGGCCCCGCCGCACATCGGTCACCTTCGCTCCGGTGTCAACTACGACGTGCTGCGCCGCTGGCTGCTCGCCGCCGGCTACGAGGTCACCTTCATCCGCAACCTGACCGACATCGACGACAAGATCCTGGTCAAGGCGGTGGAGCGGAGGCGGCCGTTCTGGTCGATCGCGTACGCCAACGAGCTGATCCTCACCGAGTCCTACCGGGCGCTCAACGTGCTGCCCCCGACCTACGAGCCGCGGGCCACCGGGCACATCCCGGAGATGCACGAGCTGATCGCCAAGCTGATCGTCGACGGGCACGCCTACCCGGCCACCGACGGCTCCGGCGACGTCTACTTCGACGTCTGCTCCTGGCCGGCGTACGGGTCGCTGTCCAACCAGTCACCCGCCGACATGCAGTCGGCTGGGGACGCCCCCGAACGGGGCAAGCGGGACCCGCGCGACTTCGCGCTCTGGAAGGGCGCCAAGCCCGACGAGCCGGCGGACGCCTACTGGCCGTCGCCGTGGGGGCGGGGCCGGCCGGGCTGGCACATCGAGTGCTCGGCGATGTGCTGGCGCTACCTCGGCGCCGAGTTCGACATCCATGGCGGCGGGCTGGACCTCACCTTCCCGCACCACGAGAACGAGATCGCCCAGTCGCAGGCGGCCGGGCTGCCGTTCGCCCGCTACTGGGTGCACCACGGGCTGCTCAGCATCGCCGGCGCCAAGATGGGCAAGTCGCTCGGCAACGCCCTCGACCTGGCGTACGTCGACTCGCTCGGGGTGCGCCCGGTGGAGCTGCGCTACTACTACGCCGCCGCGCACTACCGCTCCCGCATCGACTACTCGGAGGACGCGCTGCGCGAGGCGGCCGTCGCGTACCGCCGGATCGAGGGCTTCGTGCAGCGGGCCGCCGAGCGCGTCGGCGCCGGCCAGCTCGGCGAGCTGCCGGGTGCCTTCGCGGCGGCGATGGACGACGACCTGAACACCTCCGCCGCGCTCGCCGTCCTGCACGAGGTGGTCCGCGACGGCAACACCGCGCTGACCGGCGGCGACGATGTGACCGTCCGCACGACGCTGGCCGCCGCCCGCGCCATGCTGGATATCCTCGGGGTCGACCCCCTCGACCCGGCGTGGACCGGTGGCGGCCGCACGGACGACCTGCGTGGCGTGGTGGACTCCCTGATCGCGCTGGCCCTGGAGCAGCGCGCGCAGGCCCGCGGTCGCAAGGACTGGGCCGCCGCCGACGCGGTACGCGACCAGCTCAAGCAGGCCGGCGTGGTGGTCGAGGACACCCCCCAGGGCCCCCGTTGGACTATTGGAGAGCAGGACTGATGGCCGGCAACTCGCAGCGCCGTGGCCGGCGACTGACGCCGAAGGCGGGAGCCCCGAAGGGCTCCGGCGGCAAGAACAAGGACGCCCTCGCCGGGCGGGGCAAAACCCTGCCCGCCGACGAGCGGCCCTGGCACAAGGCCTACTCGGGCACCGAGAAGCTGCCCCAGCGCACCGCCTGGAAGCAGGACAAGGAGCGCCGGGCGGCGGCCGAGGAGGGGCGCGCCCCCAAGGTCGGCCAGCCCGGCACCAAGGACACCACCTGGGGCAAGGGTGGCGGTCGTGGCACGCCGGGCGGTGGCGGGCGCGGCCCCGTCGGCCGGGGCGCTCGTCCCGCCGGCCGTGGCGGCCCCCGGGTGGCCCCGGGCCGCAAGTCCAACCCGGCCAAGGACGCCCCGGAGCTGCTGGTCGGGCGGAACCCGGTGCTGGAGTCGCTGCGTGCCCAGGTGCCGGCGACCGCGCTCTACACCGCGCAGGGCATCGACATGGACGACCGGGTCAACGAGATCGTCCGGACGGCCGCCGACCGGGGCATCGCCATCCTGGAGATCAGCCGCGCCGAGCTGGACCGGATGACCGGCGGGGTGCTGCACCAGGGCGTCGGGCTCCAGGTGCCGCCGTTCGCGTACGAGCCCTTCGAGGACCTCGTCGCGGCGGCGCTGGAGCAGACCGCCCCGCTGCTGGTGGCGCTGGACGGCGTGACCGACCCGCGCAACCTCGGCGCGGTGATCCGGTCCGCCGCCGCCTTCGGCGCGCAGGGTGTCTTCGTACCGGAGCGGCGGGCGGCCGGGATCACCGCGACCGCCTGGCGGACCAGCGCCGGCGCGGCAGCGCGGGTGCCCGTCGCCCAGGTCACCAACCTGACCCGGTCGCTGAAGGCCTGCCAGGACGCCGGCTTCGTGGTGGTCGGCCTGGACGCCGACGGCGAGACCGACCTCTACGACCTGGAGGCCGCGGTCGGCCCACTGGTGGTCGTGGTCGGCTCCGAGGGCCGGGGGCTGTCCCGGCTGGTCGGCGAGACCTGCGACCTCACGGTGAGCATCCCGATGGTCTCCGACGTCGAGTCGCTCAACGCCAGCGTCGCCGCCGCGGTCACCCTCGCCGAGGTGGCCCGCCGCCGGGCCGCCGAGGGCTGAGCCCGCAGACACGAAACGGGCGGCCCGCCGATGGCGGGCCGCCCGTTTTCGCTCACGTCAGCTCGACGCCGTACGTCAGATGCGGTTGCCGGTGGCCGCGTTGAACACGTGGCTGCGGCCCTCGCGCGGCTTGACGAACACGGTGTCGCCCATGTTCGGCATGGTGCGCCGGTCGGTACGGACCACGAAGCGCTCGTTGTTGCCCTCCAGCGCGGCGTGGCCGTAGACGTTGGCGTCCGAGCCGAGGTCCTCGACCAGCTCGACGACGACCGGCATGCCGCCCTCGGTCGGGCTGACCAGGTCGCAGTCCTCCGGCCGGAAGCCGACGGTCACCTTGCTCTCGCCGCCGTCGGCGCGGGCCGCCTCGACCTGCTCACGGGTGAGCGGGATGGTCAGGTCGGCGAACGAGGCGCCCCGCTCGCTCAGCGGCACGGTCTTGATGTTCATGGCGGGGGAGCCCATGAAGCCGGCGACGAAGACGTTGGCCGGGGTGTCGTAGAGCGCCCGCGGGGTGTCCACCTGCTGCAGGACGCCGTCGAGCATGACCGCCACCCGGTGGCCCATGGTCATGGCCTCGACCTGGTCGTGGGTGACGTAGACGGTGGTGACACCCAGCTTGGCCTGCAGCGACGCGATCTGGGTACGGGTCTGCACACGCAGCTTCGCGTCGAGGTTCGACAGCGGCTCGTCCATGAGGAAGACCTGCGGCTCGCGGACGATCGCCCGACCCATGGCCACCCGCTGGCGCTGACCGCCGGAGAGGGCCTTCGGCTTGCGGCCCAGGAACTCCTCGAGCTGGAGCAGCGCCGCCGCCTCCTTGACCCGCCGGTCGATCTCGGCCTTGGAGGTCTTGCGCAGCTTCAGCGCGAACGCCATGTTCTCGTACACCGTCATGTGCGGGTAGAGGGCGTAGTTCTGGAAGACCATCGCGATGTCGCGGGCCTTCGGCGGCAGGTGGGTGACGTCCCGGTCGTCGATGTGGATCGAACCCTGGTCGACGTCCTCCAAGCCGGCGAGCATGCGCAGGCTGGTGGACTTGCCGCAACCGGAGGGGCCGACCAGGACGAGGAACTCGCCGTCGCCGATCTCCAGGTCGAGCTGGTTGACGGCGGGACGCTCGGTGCCCGGGTAGATCCGGGACGCCTTGGCGTAGGTGACCGTAGCCATGGTCAGGTGCTTCCTTTCACCGGCAGGAACGTGCCGGACGATCCGAGTGGAAGGAGCGGCCGGCACGTGCGTGCACCGGCCCACGGGCGACGCGTCGATGATCGAGGTGTCATCCGTGTCACTGCACGGTAAACGGCTTTCCCCGACCTGCCAAGGCGGCGAGCATCGGATGGGACGGATGGCATACACATACCGGGCACTCGGGCACGGGCGGACATCAATCGCCCCCGGTCTTTCGGGTGTCGGGCCGACGCGTGGACGTTTCCGGTGCTCGCAGGGCCTGCCGAGCGGGAAATCCGGACGTCAGTCGCTATGCTGACGTCGACACCACGCGCCCCTGTAGCTCAGCTGGCCAGAGCACTCGCCTTGTAAGCGAGATGTCGCCGGTTCGATCCCGGCCGGGGGCTCCAATTTCCATCGGCCGTCCCGCGCCCGGCGCGGGCGCGAGTCGTGCCCGCCGCGGAGGTGCGACCCCGACCGGTCGCCCACCCCGCGTCGCCGGGCGCCTTGCGGCGACGGTCGTCAGCTCCACCTCAGCCTGGCGAGTTCCCGCTCGAACTCGGCGAGGGTGAAGGAGGCACCTTCGGCGGGGGCCAGCCGTAGGGAGTAGGTCGCGTCCCCGGCCTCCCACCACACCGTCCACGAGCGTCCCGGGGCGCCGGTGACGACGCCTCGATGCGGGCCGACGCGGACGGTCGCCACCGGCGCAGGGCGTGCCACGTCGGTGGTGTGGTGCGCGGCCACGAGCAGCGTCGCACCGCCGGGGCCGTTGTAGCCCTGACACCAGCCCTCGTCGCAGCGCGTCGAGAAGGGGCTCCACCGCTTGTCCGAGGGCAGGTCCGGCACATGGCGCTCGAAGTAGGTCGGCGGCGGCAGCGGGCCGGCCGCGTCGCGGAGCACCCGGTCGCCGAGCGGCTCCGCCAGGGACACGACGAGCGGAACCCGGGCGTCGCTGGTGGTGCAGTCGGCGGCGGGCACGATCCGGGCCTCGACCGCGACGACCACCTGGGCGTCGTCCCACGCGGTGATCGTCGCCCGCGGCTGCACGAGCTCCCTGCACCGGGCGTCGCCGGGGCCGACGTGGACGGTGACCGTGGTGTCGTCGCGGCCGACCACCGCCGCCGACCACGGCACCCGGGACGACCCGTCGGGCGACGCCGCCGCCTCGGCCGTGGGCCCGGGTGCTGCCTCGCCGGTGGCGCGGTGCCGGAGGAGGAGACCGCCGACGAGCGCCAGTGCGATGACGGCTGTCGCCGCCGTGAGGGTGATCCGTCGGGTGCGCTCGTCGCGCCCGTCCCTGGTCGTCATGGCCGCCCTCGTCGTCCGGTGGGAGAGCGGATCGTACGCCGACACCGTCGCTCCCGCCGTCCCGTCGTGCGGGCGCGCTCGGGCGGCGGGCCTGTCTCCGTGCCGTGGCTCCCTCCGCGACGGCCCCCGCTCCACGTCCGTCGATTCCGCGCCCGCCGCGGGCGCCGTCCGCCGGGCCGGCACGGTCGGGCCACCCGGTGACCAGCGCCTATGCTGGGCCGGTGAGCAGGGCGGCGGAGGAGTCGAACCGGGCCATGCTGCGCGCCCGGGACGCCATGGACCGCGCGTACGACCAGCCGCTGGACATCCCGGCGCTGGCCCGCATCGCGTACGTCTCCGAGGCGCACTTCATCCGCACCTTCCGGGCCACCTTCGGCGAGACCCCGCACCGGTACCTCCAGCGGCGGCGGGTGGAGCGGGCGATGTACCTGCTCCTGCACTCCGACCGGGACGTCACCGACATCTGCTACGCGGTCGGCTTCTCCAGCCTGGGCACGTTCAGCCGCACGTTCCGCCAGATCGTCGGGGAACCGCCGTCGGAGTACCGCAGGCGCAGGGCCCCGGTCGCCGCGGTCGTGCCGAGCTGCTTCACCAAGGCGTGGACCCGACCCAGCAGTTTTGGATAAGCAGCAGGTCAGGGCCACCCCGTAGCGTTCCCGGCATGACGATGAACGCGATCAGCCGCTCCCAGATCTACGTCCTCGACCAGGACGAGGCCCTCGACTTCTATGTCGGCAAGCTCGGCATGGAGGTCAACACCGACGCCGACCTCGGCTTCATGCGTTGGCTGACGGTCAACATCCCCGGCGACCCGGAGCGCGAGATCCTGCTGGAGAAGCCCGGCCCGCCGGCCCTCGACCCGGCCACCGCCGAGCAGGTCCGCGAGCTGCTCACCAAGGGTGCGCTGGGCGGGACCCTCTTCATGACCACCGACGACGCCCACAAGACGTACGAGGACCTGGTCGCCAAGGGGGTCGACATCACCGACGAGCCGATGGAACGTTCGTACGGGATCGACTTCGGCATCCGCGACCCGTTCGGCAACAAGATCCGCATCGGCCAGATGTTCCCTCGGGGCTGACTGGCGACAGGCGACGTTGCTCGGTGAGCGGCTGCGCGGCGTGCCGCTCGACGCGATCCACCACGGCCCGCTGCGGCGCGCCGCCGAGGCCGCCGGACTGGTCGCGGCGGCGCTGCCCGGGATCCCGGTGCGCGCCGCCGAGGAGGTCGGCGACCACCTGCCGCACGACACCGACCCGGCCGGTCTGCCGGCCGCATACGCCCGACTGCTGGCCGGCTTCTCCCCGGCCGAGCGGGCCGACGGGCCGCGGCTGACGGCGGCGGCCGTGCGGCGGTCCGCCACCGCGCCGGCGGACCTGCCACCCCGCGCGGACGGTCGCCGGGCTCCCGCCGTTATGGTCGCCGCACCGGCGCCGCCGACCAGGGCGGCCGGCGTCGCGGCGAGCCGGCGGCACGGCCGGGGCGAAGGGGTGGTGACGGTGGCGGACGCGGAACTCCTCGTCGAGGTGACCGGGGCGGTGGCCACGGTGGTGATCCACAACCCGGCGCGGCGCAACGCGATGACGGCCGGGATGTGGCGGCGGCTGCCGGGGCTGCTCGACGAGTTGGAGGCCGACGCGGGCGTCCGGGTCCTGGTACTCACCGGCGCCGAGGGCACCTTCTGCGCGGGCGCGGACCTGGCCGAGCTGGACGACCTGCTCGACGACGGCGACCTCGACACGGTGGTGGCCGCCGAGGAACGGCTGGCCGCCTTCGCCAAGCCGACCGTCGCCGCCGTCCGGGGCGCCTGCGTGGGCGGCGGCTGCCAGCTCGCGGTCGCCTGCGACCTGCGGATCGCCGCCACCGACGCGCGGTTCGGCGTGCCACCGGCGCGGCTGGGCCTGGTGTACCCGGCGCCCACCACCCGCCGGCTGGCCCGGCTGGTCGGCCCGGCCGCGGCCAAGCACCTGCTCTTCACCGCCGAGCTGATCGACGCCGAGCGCGCGCTGCGGATCGGGCTGGTTGACGAGGTGCTGCCGGTCGACCGGCTCGCCGCCCGGGTGGACGAGGTCACCGCCGCCGTGGTCGCCCGGTCGCAGCTCACCGTGGCGGCTGCCAAGGAGATCATCGACGGCCGGGCGGACGAGGACCGGGTCGCCTGGTGGCACGGGCAGGTGCGGGCCAGTGGCGAGGCCCGCGAGGGCGTCGCGGCCGTCCACGAGCGCCGCCCGCCCCGCTTCGGCTGGACGCCGCCGGCCCGGCACTGACCGCCGCCGACCCCGCCCGACCGGGCCGCGCGCCGGACACGGTCCGCACATGGGTGGTGCCGGGCGGTGCGGTGGGGCAGGCTGTCCGCTGTGCAGCGTGATCAGTTGCTCGCGGGCCGCTACCGGCTGGGCGGGCGTCTCGGCAGGGGCGGCATGTCCGAGGTCTACCGGGCGCACGACGAGGTGCTGGAACGCGACGTCGCGGTGAAGGTGCTCGTGGCGGCGGACCCGTCGGCCCGACGGCGGATCCAGGCCGAGGCGAAGGCGGCGGCCAGGCTCTCGCACCCGAACGTCACCGCCGTCCACGACTACGGCGAGTCCCTCCTCTTCGACCGGTACGCGCCCTTCGTGGTCATGGAACTGCTCTCCGGCCGTACGCTCGCGCAGCGGCTCGCCGCCGGGCCACTGCCGCCCCGGGACGCCCTGCGGGTCTGCGCGGAGGTCGCCGCCGCTCTCGGCGCCGCCCACGCCGAGGGGCTGGTGCACCGCGACGTCAAGCCCGAGAACGTCGTGCTGACCCCGACGGGGGCGAAGGTGGTCGACTTCGGGATCGCCGCCGTCGCCGGCACGCCCGAGATCGACTTCGAGGGACGGCTGCTCGGCACCCCGGCCTACCTGGCCCCCGAGCGGCTCGCCGCCGGCGAGGTGCTGCCCGCCTCCGACGTCTACGCGCTCGGCCTGCTCGTGCACCAGGCGCTCGCCGGCCGGCTGCCGTGGCACAGCGAGACGCAGACCGGGATGCTGCGCGCCCACGCGTACGCCGAGCCGGGCCCGCTGCCGGAGGTCGACGGCGTGCCCCCGGAGGTCGGCCGGCTGTACCGGCGGTGCCTGGCCAAGGACCCGGGCGACCGACCCTCGGCCGTCGAGGCGGCGCGCGTCCTCGCCGGGGCGCTCGCCCGGATGCCGCTTTCGGAGGCGGGGCACGCGGAGGTGCCGGCGGGCCGCCGCGACGTGCCGACGGGGCACGCGGACGTGCGGGTGGGACGCGCGGAGGTGCCGGCGGCGCACCGGGGCGTGCCGGTGGAATACCGGGGCGTGCCGGCGGGGCCGATAGCAGCGCCGGCGGTGGGGCTTGGCGGCGGGCGTGACCCCGCCGAGGCGGCGCCAGCCGGGACCGCGCCCGTCGCCGGGGGCGGCGTCGGCCCGGGGCGCCGGGGCTGGCGGTCGAGGCGGGGCTCGTGGGTGCTGGTGGCGGTGGGCGCGGTGGTGGTCGGTGTGGTGGTGGCCGGGGCGCTCGGCGACCCCTCCGTCCAGTGGTCCGGCCCGCCCGACGAGCCCCGCACCGGCATCGGCACCGGCACGCGGGGCTCCACCGGGGTCGCCCTGCCGGTCACCGCCGACGCGCCGAAGCGGACGGGCGCCCCCGACGCGGGGCCGCCAGCCGGGTCGGCGACCGCCGGGCGGTCCAGTCCCGGACCGGTCGCACCCACCGGAGCCAGCCCGACCGCCCCGGCGCCGACCGGCGGCGTCGAGCCGTCCCCCACGCCTGGCCGGCCGTCCGGGGTGGACGTGAACTCGCGCGGCGGGGTGGTGAGAGTCCGCTGCGACGGAAAGCTGGTCGAGGTGGTCGACGTGATCCCGGCCGCCGGCCACCACCCCGAGGAGTACGCGCCGGGCCCGGCGCGGGAGGTGCGGGTCGAGCTGGTCGCCGCCGACCGCCGTAGTGTGATCACCGTGCGCTGCGCCAACGGCCGCCCGGTGCCCCGGGTCAAGGAGTCCCGGGTCAAGGAGTCCCGGGTCAGGGAGTCCCGGGTCAGGGAGTCCGGGGTCAGGGAGCCCGGGGTCAGGGAGTCCCGGGCCAGGGGATCCGGGGTCAGGGGATTCGGGGCCAGGGAGTCCTGGGCCAGAGAGTCCCGGGTCAGGGAGTTCCGGTAGCCGGGGCGGCGGGGCCGCGCCCCGGGGACCGGCCGGCGGGCGCCGCGCCAGGGGTCGTACCCCCGACGCGGCCCCCCGTTCCCGCCGGCCGGTCCGTCACCGCCCGGCCAGCGCCGCCCAGCTCGGGGTCGCCGGCTCGCGCCGCAGCGGCATGCCCGCCTCGGCCGGCGTCCGGTCGCCCTTGCGCTGGTTGCAGTCGTAGCAGGCGGCGGTCGTGTTCCGCCACGTGTTCCGGCCGCCGCGCGAGCGGGGCAGGATGTGGTCGATGGTGCCGGCCGACCCGCCGCAGTACGCGCAGCACCGCCCGTCCCGGCGCAGCACCCCGGCCCGCGACCACGCCGGCCCGGCGCTGAACCGCCAGCGGGTCACCACGTAGCGGACGAGGCGGACCACCCGGGGGACCGGGAAGACCCCGATCACCCGGTCCGGTTCGGCCTCGTGGATCTCGGCGACCCGACGACAGAGCATCCGGATCGCGTGCTGGACGGTGACCCGGTGCAGCGGGCCGAGGTCGGCGTTGACGACGAGGACGGCGTCCACCGGTGTCTCCCTTCGTGGCGGTGACGATCTGGACGGGCCGGACAGCGAAAGAGCCGCCCGGTCCGGGGTGCGGACGGGCGGCTCGACGGCGTGCGGGCACGCGTCAGTCGGGCCGGCCGCCCTCGGGGCCTTCGGCTCGGCAACCGCCGCCGCTCGCCGACGACGCCTGGCGCGCCGGGCCGGGCAGCCACGACGGCACACAGGTGACGTGCGACATCGACATGGACGGCTCCCGCGGCGGTGGTTGACCTTGCGGGATCACGGTAGGTCGGCGGGCGAGAGACGGGCAACGGATTTCGATCGAGCGGCCGTCTCGTCGGGGCGGCGCTGCCGGCGGGCCCGGCCGGCGGCCCGCGCGGCGGCCAGCGGCCGGTCGATCCGCAGCGCCATCCGTACCGTCAGCTCGCTCTCCAGCAGCGGCCGGTTGACCTCCCCGGCGACCGCGAGCGCCGGCCCGGAGACCGTGCGCCAGATCGCGGCCGTCCCCGCGCCCAGCCCGAGCAGGGCCACGGCGGCCCGGGTCGCCGGCGAGCCGGCCGCCGCGAGCGCGCTCACCCCCACCACGGCGAACAGCACCACGAGCAGCGGTACGAGCACCGGCCAGAAGATCCCCCGGGCGGCCTGCAGCACCAGCCGCCGGTCCCGGATGATCAGGTTCCGGGCGACGACCGCGTAGTCCTCCTCGTCCAGCAGGTCCCTCGGGTGCAGGCCGCCGGTGAGCACGCCCCGCCACAGGTCGCCCTGGTTGCGCAGCTCGCGGGCCAGGTCCGGCAGCCCCGCCTCGGTCGGGTCGCCGACGCCCGCCCGGGTGACCGCCGACGCCCACGCCGACAGTGACCGGCGGACCACCGCGGCCGAGTACGGCGGCAGCACGGTGGCCAGCTCGTCCAGCCAGCGGCTGAGCTGGATCTGCCGGCCACCGAAGCGCCCTGCCACCTGGTCGGCGTCGCCGTGCCGCACCGTGTCGGCGAGTGAGCGTCCCAGCCGGTACGCCAGCCCGACCCGGTGGTTGGTGGCCATCGTCCAGCGCAGCACGTCCACGTTGAGGTCGTCGAGGGCGAGCAGCAGGTCCTCCCCGGCCCCGCCCGTCATCCGGTCCCTCGCCCCGGCCGTGGACGGGGCGGGGGCGTCGCGCCGGGTCAGCTCGGCGATCTGGCCGAGCGCCACCTCCACCCCGTCCAGGTACATCTGCATGCGTCGCCGCCCCGACATCTCGGTCAGGTTGGACAGCTTCGCCGGCGCGCCCGCCGGGCGGTCGTCGGCGTCGAGCAGCTCGACGGTCTGGGCGTGGTGGTACGCGTCCGCCATCCACCACCCGAGCCGCAGGGCGGTCACGATGCAGGCCCGCTCGTCCCGGATCAGCGGGTACGCGTCGTCCCGCGGTACGTCGGCGACGAGCGGGCCGTCGTCCCCGCGCGGCGGCATTCCCGCTGACCTCCCGGCTCACCCCAGACGATCAGCCTAGGCGAGGCGAGCGACCTGTTTGCCCGTTTTCGTCACCCTCGCCGCCCGCCGCCCGCGTGCCCGCCACCCGGTACCCGCCACCCGTGGCCGTCGCCGTGGTCGTCACCGTCTCCGGGCGAGCAGGCCCCGGGGCCGGATCGAGCGGACCGGCTCGGCCGCGCCGCCCTCGGCCCGCAGGACGTGGTTGGCCGCCACGATCCCCGTCGCCGCCGCGCGTTCCATCAGCGCGCTCGGGAAGTCGGTCCGGATGCCGTCGCCGGCCAGGTAGAGCCCGTCGGCGTCGGTGCGCACCCCCGGCCGCCACGCGTGGCTGCCCGGGGTGAACGCCGGCGCCTGCGCCGCCACCCGGGCGCGCACCTCCCGGACCCGCAGCCCGGCCACCTCCGGCCAGAGCGCGGTCAGCTCGGCCCGCATCCGCTCGGCCAGCTCCGTCGCGGGCACGCCCGGCTCGCAGGCGTACGCGTGCAGCTCCAGCACCGAGCCGCCGGTGCGGGCCGCCCAGCGGCGGGGTTCGTCCTCCAGCCGGTGGTAGAGGGTCACCGAGTCCAGGGTCGGCTGCCGGGACACCCCGCTGAACACCGCCCGCCCGGCGGCCACGTCCCCGTCGCACCAGTAGCGCGCCACCGCGTACGGCGGACCGGGCCGGCCGAACGCGGGCATCCGCTCCACCAGCGTGGGCGCGTGGTCGACCAGGCCGGGCGAGGCGGCGACCAGCGCGGCCAGGGCGGGCGGGTCGACGGCGAGCACCACGTGCCGGGCGGTGTACGACGCGCCGTCGGCGGTGGCCACCCGCCACCCGGGGCCGTCGCGGGTCAGCGCGGTGGCGGGGGTCCCGGTGCGCACCCGGCCGCCGTGCCTCTCCACGTGCCGGGCCAGCGGCTCCCAGATCGCCGTCGCGTAGTCCTCGTCGGGGCAGTCGAACGCCAGCCCCTCGGGATTGCCCAGCAGGTAGAAGTGGAACTGCGCGATCATCTCCGCCGCCGACATCTCCGCCTCGTGGTTGAAGAACGAGTGGGAGAAGACCTCGAAGAGCATCGCGCGGGCCCGGTCCGGCAGCCGCAGCGAGCTGAGCAGCTCGTCGGCCGTGGTGTCGTCGAACTCGGCGTAGGTGCGCACCGGGTCGTAGGTGAGCAGCGGCAGCGCCGCGTCCCGGTCCATGCCGCGCAGGTCGCCCAGGCGCAGGCTCGGGCTGCGCAGCAGCAGGGCCAGCAGGTTCGCCGGAGGAGCGGGCGGCAACCGGCCGAACTCCTCGGCCGGCCAGCGGGCGCTCAGGACCGGGTAGCCGGGGACCGGCCGGAGGAAGCCGAGCCCCGGGTCGGCGCGGCGCAGGATCGACCGCCAGTTGTAGTACTGCCGGAAGAACGCGTGGAAGCCGTGCTCGTTGGTCTGTCGCGTGCCGTCGGCCAGCGTCTCCCGCCAGGCCCCGAGCCGGCCGCCGAGGGTCGGCGCGGCCTCCAGCACGGTCACCGCCACGCCGCGTTCGGCCAGCACCACCGCCGCCGACATGCCGGCGACCCCGCCGCCGACCACCACCACCTCGACCGGGCGCGGCACGCGGGGGGCGCCACCGCCGCCCGGGTCCACCTCGTGCCGGCGTACGCCGAGGAGCCGACCGACCACTTGCGACAGCGCCATGTGCACCCTCCCGCCCCGGGGGACCCTCCAGTCTGCCCCGTTCGGGCGGGGGGAACGGTCCCTTTCCTGCTCCGCGGGCGTCTGACGAGGTGCCCTTCCCTTCGCCCGTGGCGGGAGACAGCGCCTCACTGCGGCGGGAGGCAGCGCCGTTCGCGGTCGGAGGCCGGCCAGACGTACTCCAGGTCGGGCGGGACGTCGTCGCCGAAGATCGGGCCGTAGTGCCCGGGGTCCTTGCGCAGCAGCGACGAGCGGTGGCTCAGGTGCAGGTCGTCGCGGCCCAGCCAAGGCGGCAGCTCGCCGGCCTCGGCCAGCTCCGCCTGGGTACGGACGCGGGTCAGCCCGCAGGCGGCGGCGAGGTCGGTGGTCATCGTGGTCGCGCAGGTGTCGGCCCGGCCCGGCTCGCACCAGACCGCGCACACGTCCAGCCCGTACCGGGTGAGGGCCTCCTCGTATCCGGCCCACATCTTCACCGCCGGGTGGTTGCGCCAGCCGTACGTGGGGCGGGTCAGCCCGCGCAGCACCTGGATGGTCTCCACGCGCTGCTTGCCCAGCCGCTTCTGGTCCAGCGTCCGGGCGCTGGCCAGGAAGTCCGGGTACGGCAGGAACGTCTGCATGCCGCTGGTCTACCCGCCGAGGGGCTGCGGAATCTGTCCGACGCGGCGGGACATGCCCGACGACCAGCATTCATGATCGCGGGGCTGCGCGGGGCGCGACCGGCTGACTACGATGCGGCGCATGGCGGAGCCCCTGCTGGATCGTGCGCGGCGGGCGGGGCGTCGGCTCCGGGTCAACGGGGACGCGCGGGCGCACTACGTGGTCTGCGGGCGGGACGCCCTCGCCTACTGGGTGGTGCGCGCGCTGCTCGCGACCGAGTTGCAGGCGACGGGCCGCGTCCGGATCACCCTGGTGGTGCCGGAACGACCGCGCTCCGACGAGCCGGACGGGCGGGACCTCCAGGGCGTCGAGGTGGTCCGGGCCGACCGGCTGGACGAGGTCACCTTCCAGCGGGCCGGGCTGGCCGGCGCCGACGGGCTGGCCCTGCTGCACCAGGACGACGTCGGCAACATGCACGCCGCGCTCTGCGCCCAGGAGGTCGAGCCCCGGCTGCGGCTGGTGGTGCGAATGTTCAACACCGGGCTCGCCAACGGGGTGCGGCAGATCTTCCCCGACTCCGCGGTGCTCTCCGACGCGTCGATGGCCGCCCCCGCCTTCGTGGCCGCCGCGCTCGGCGAGGTCGCCCCGACCCACTTCCGGCACGGCGGGCGCACCCTCTACGTGGCCCGCCGCGACGACGTACGCCCGGGCGACGTGGTCTGCGGGGTGGCCGACACCCACGACCCGCAGCAGGTCCGGGTGCTGCCCGCCGAGGAGTCCGCCGCGGACGTGGTGCTCGCCGAGGCGACCGGGGCGCCGCCCGGCACCGAGCTGGCCGCGCGCCGGCTGGTGCGGGCCCGGCGGCGTCGCCGCCCGCTGACCGTGCTGCTCCGCGCGGTACGCAGCTTCGCCACCCGCAAGATCGGCATCGCGGTGATCACGCTGCTGGCGGTGATCGGCGTGCTCGGCTGGCTCAACGGCAGCGCCACGCACGCCAACTGGGCCGACTCGCTCTACCTCACGCTCGTGACGGCCCTGAGCGGGCAGGACCCGGATCCGAACAAGCCGGTCGCCCAGCAGGTCATGCAGGTGGTGCTCAACCTCGCCGGGCTGGCGCTGATCCCGCTGATCACCGCCGTGGTGGTGGACGGGATCGTCAACGCCCGGCTGGCGTTGCACTCCGGCCGGATCCAGCCGGAGCGGTCCCGGCACGTGGTCGTGGTCGGGCTGGGCAACGTCGGCACCCGGGTGATGGCCCAGCTCTGCGACTTCGGCGTCGAGGTGGTGGCGATCGACAAGGTGCCCCTTCCACGCGGTGCGGCGCTGGCCCGCCGGCTCGGCGTGCCGCTGATCGTGGGCGACGCCGCGCTGGAGGAGACCCTCCAGGCGGCGTCCGTGGGCACCTGCCAGGCGCTGGTGGTGGTCTCCACCGACGACGAGACGAACCTCCAGGCGGCGCTGAACGGCCGGGCGGTCAACCCCGAACTCCAGGTGGTGCTGCGCCTCTTCGACGGCCACTTCGCCGAGCGCGTCCAGCAGGCGTTCGGCATCGGCGTCTCGCGCAGCGTGTCGTACCTCGCCGCGCCGTCGTTCGCCGCCGCGCTGCTGGACCGCGCGGTGATCGCCACCATCCCCGTCGGCCGGCACGCGCTGCTGGTCACCGAGGTCTCCGTCGCCGCCGGATCGTCGCTGGACGGGCGGCCCCTCGCCGCGGTCGGGCGGGCCGAGAGCGTACGCCTGCTCGCGCACGCCCGGGCCGGTCAGCGCCTCGACTGGGCGCCCGACCCGCGCCTGGTGATCGTCGCGGGGGACCGGCTGACGGTGGTGGCCCGCCGGGCCGGCCTGAACGCCCTGCTCCGCGAGGCGGCGCCACCCCCGCCGGAGGATCCCGCCGCGCCGGCGCCCCGGCAGCCGGAGGAGTGACCGTCCGTTCCGACGGTCCGGCGTTCCGGGGCTCGGCGGGTCAGGCTCGGCGGGGGCGCAGGGCGTACCAGGCGGCGCCGACGGCGAGCACGGCGAAGCCGGCGAGGACGCTGGACAGCGGCAGGTTGACGGCGAGCAGCAGGCAGCCGGCCAGCCCCAGTACGGCGAGCGCCCGCACCGGGAGCCGCCGCCCCGGGTCGCGGCCCAGGGTCAGCGCGGTCGCGTTGGTGATCGCGTAGTAGACCAGCACGGTGCAACTGGAGAAGCCGATGGCGTCCCGGACGTCGCCGAGCGCCACGACCAGCACCACCACGGCGGCGACGGCCAGTTCGGCGCGGTGCGGCACCCGGTGTACCGGGTGGACGGCGGCGAGGACCCCGGGCAGGTCGCGGCGGCGGGCCATCGCCAGCGCGGTGCGCCCGACCCCGGCGAGGAGGGAGAGCAGCACCCCGGTCACCGCCACGGTCGCCCCGGCCCGGACCAGCCAGGCGAGGCCGGGCAGCCCGGCGGCCGTCACCACGTCGGCCAGGGGCGCGGCGGACGCGGCCAGCCGATCGGCCCCGAGCACGCCGACGGCGACCACCGCCAGCACCAGGTAGATCGCCAGCACCACGCCCAGCGCCAGCGGCACCGCCCGGGGGATGGTCCGCTCCGGGTCGCGTACCTCCTCGCCGAGGGTGGCGACCCGCGCGTACCCGGCGAAGGCGAAGAAGAGCAGCCCGGCGGCGGTGAGCACGCCCCGCCCGGAAGTGTCGAGGTCGCCGAGCCGGGCCAGCGAGACGTCGCCGCCGACCGCCCCGGCCACCGCGACCAGGGCCAACACCGCCAGCACCACGCCGGCCAGCACCTTCGTCGCGGTCGCGGTCTTGCCGATGCCGCGCAGGTTCACGGCGGTCACCGCCAGCACCGCGCCGACGGCGACGAGCCGGGCCTGCCCCGGCCAGAGGTACGCCCCGATGGTCAGCGCCATCGCCGCGCAGCTCGCCGTCTTGCCGACCACGAAGCCCCAGCCGGCCAGGAAACCCGCGAACGGGCCGAGCCGTTCCCGGCCGTACACGTAGGTGCCGCCGGACTCGGGGTGGCGGGCCGCGAGCCGGGCCGAGCTGGTCGCGTTGCAGAAGGCGACGAAGCCGGCCAGCACCAGCGCCGCCAGCAGGCCCGCCCCGCCGGCCGCCGCCGCGGCGGGCGCGAAGACCACGAAGACGCCCGCGCCGAGCATCGAGCCCAGGCCGATGACCACCGCATCGGGTACGCCCAGCCGGCGCGCCAGTTGATCCACAGCGGGCACCCTAGGGGGTCGAGATGAACGGCCGGTCCCAGTCGCGCGGCGCTCCGGGCAACGGCAGGTCGTCCCAGGGCACCCGGTGCAGCACCCGGTCGAGGACGAGCCCGAGCAGCAGCCCGGCCACCGAGTCGGTCAGCCAGTGCCAGCCCAGGTAGGTGGTGGTGCACAGCACCACGACCGGCGGCACCACCCGGACCACGGTGACCAGCCGGGGCGGCACCGCCCGGCCGTAGGTGCGCAGCAGCGGGGCGAGCAGCAGCGCGATGACGCCGTACCAGAGGATCGCGTTCGCGACGTGGCCGGAGGGGTAGGACTGGGCGAACCGCAGCGGCAGTTCGTCCTGGAACAGCGGGAGGGTCTGCTCGGGCGGAAGGAATGGATCCTTGACGCTCGCGCTGGGGGCGGGCCGGGCGGTCCACACCTTGAGCGGGCCGATCGTGAGATAGCTGAGGACGAAGGCGAGCACCGGCGGCAGCACCGGGCGCAACGATCTCAGCCGGACCGCGAGGAGCACCCCGAGACCGAGTGCGATCAGCGTCAACGGGGTGCCCTGACCGAGGTAGTTGAGGACCACCGCCGTCACGCGGGCGGCGGTGGGCCGGTGCGCCTCCGACCAGTCGGCGACCGCGCGGTCGATCCCGAAGAACCGTTCGGCGGTGAGCGCCACGGTCAGCCCGACCAGGGCGGCGAGCAGGAGCGCG
Source organism: Micromonospora sp. NPDC002717 (assembly GCF_040295705.1). Taxonomy (NCBI): domain Bacteria; kingdom Bacillati; phylum Actinomycetota; class Actinomycetes; order Micromonosporales; family Micromonosporaceae; genus Micromonospora; species Micromonospora sp. NPDC002717. Next base: position 56,660 of record NZ_JBEOVW010000009.1, read on the forward strand.
TCGAACCACCAGCCGGCCGGCCGGACCGGCCTCAGCCGTGCTCTGGGCCGTACCGTCGTGGTCTCCCGCACCCGGACCACGCTACCGGCCCGGCGCGGACGGCCGGCCGGCGCGGGCCGGGGGCGGCTGTGTGCCGAGCCACGAAGGGAGGCGCTCGGCCCGGGCGACCGTCAGACTTGTGGCCGTGCGGATCACCTCGGCCCTCGTCGACCCGGCGCTGCTCGACCTCCCTTGGTCGACTCCGCTGGAGCAGTGGCCTGCGCAGCACCTGGTGGCGCTGCCCCAGGGCATCTCCCGGCACATCGTCCGGTTCGTCCGGCTCGGCGGCTACGTCTACGCCGTCAAGGAGACCGGCGAGCGGGTCGCCGAGCGCGAGTACGACCTGCTGCGCGCCCTGGAGCGGATCGACTTCCCGTCGGTGGAGGCGGTCGCGATCGTCGCCGACCGGCAGACCGACGACGGCGAGCCGCTCGACCCGGTGCTGATCACCCGGCACCTGCAGTTCTCGCTGCCCTACCGGGCGCTCTTCTCGCACACCCTGCGCCCGGAGACGATGGGGCGGCTGCTCGACGCGCTGGCGGCCCTGATCGTGCGGATGCACCTCACCGGCTTCTTCTGGGGCGACTGCTCGCTGTCGAACACCCTGTTCCGCCGGGACGCCGGCGCGTTCGCCGCCTACCTGGTGGACGCGGAGACCGGGGCGCTGCACCACTCGCTCTCCAACGGCCAGCGCGGCGAGGACCTGGAGATCGCCCGGGTCAACATCTTCGGCGAGGCGCTCGACCTCCAGGCCGCCGGGCTGCTGCACGAATCGATCGACCCCGAGGTGGTCTGCGAGGAGGTCGTGCAGCGCTACGAGCGGCTGTGGCACGAGATCACCTACGAGCAGCAGGTCGAGCGGGAGGCCCGGCACGACATCGAGGGGCGGATCCGCCGCCTCAACGAGCTGGGCTTCGACGTCGCCGAGGTGGCCATGTCGACCATCGACAACGGGCGCTACCTGGTCCGGCCGAAGGTGGTCGACGCCGGGTACCACACCCGGCGGCTGCTCCGCCTGACCGGCCTGGACGCCGAGGAGAACCAGGCCCGGCGGCTGCTCAACGACCTGGACGCCTACCGGGCCGAGAGCGACCTCACCGACGAGCAGCAGGCCGCGCACCGCTGGCTGACCGAGGTCTTCGAGCCGGTGGTCCGGGCGGTCCCGGCGCACCTGCGCCGCAAGCTGGAGCCGCAGGAACTCTTCGCCCAGATCATCGAGCACAAGTGGCTGCTCTCGGAGCAGGCCGGCCGGGACGTCGGCATGGCCCCGGCCGTGCACTCGTACCTCTCCGACGTGCTCGTGCACCGTCCCGACGAGCAGGCCGTGCTCGGCGTCGAGGTCCCCACCGCCGGCTGACCCGCCGGCGGAACCGGACGTGGCCGTCGGGCGCCGGCCGTCACTCCACCCAGGAGCCGCCGCGCATCACCCGGACCACGTTCAGGTCGTCGTCGAGCACCACCAGGTCGGCCCGGAGCCCGACCTGGAGCGCACCCAGCCGGTCGCCGAGCCCGATCGCGCGGGCCGGCGTGGTGGCCGCCATCCGCACGGCGTCCGCGATCGGGATGCCGGCCGCCACCGCGTGCCGCAGCGCCTCGTCCATGGTCAGGGTGCTGCCGGCGATCGCGCCGTCGCGGGCCAGCCGGGCCACCCCGCCCGCCACCGTGACGGCCTGGCCGCCCAGCTCGTAGTCGCCGTCGGGCATGCCGGCGGCGGCCATGGCGTCGGTGATCAGGGCGGCCCGCTCCGGGCCCGCCGTCGAGGTGGCGAAGGTCAGCATCCCGTCGTGCAGGTGGACGCCGTCGGCGACCAGCTCGCAGACCACGTTCGGGGCGTCGAGCAGGGCCACCACCGGGCCGGGCTCGCGGTGGTGCACCGGCCGCATCCCGTTGAACAGGTGGGTGCCGACGCTCGCGCCCGCCGCGACGGCGGCGCGGGTCTCGTCGTACGTGGCGTCGGTGTGGCCGACCGCGGCGACCACCCGGTGCGCGACGAGCAGCTTGACCGCCTCCAGCGCGCCGTCCCGCTCGGGGGCGAGGGTGACCATCCGGACGGCGCCGTCGCCCAGCTCGATCAGCTCGGCCAGCTCGTCCGTGGACGGGTCGCGGAGGAACTCGGGGTTCTGCGCGCCGCAGCGGGCCGAGGAGAGGTACGGCCCCTCGAAGTGGATGCCGGCCAGCACCCCCTCGGCGACCAGCGGCGCGAAGGCCGCGGTGGCCGCGCGCATCAGCTCGAACGGCGAGCTGACCAGGCTGGCCAGCAGGGTCGTCGTGCCGTGCCGCAGGTGGAAGTCGGCGGCCTGCCGGGCCTGCTCGGCGTCGCCGGTGGTGAAGGTGTGCCCGCCGCCGCCGTGCGTGTGCATGTCGACGAAGCCGGGCACGATCCAGTGCCCGTCGCGCACGGACGGGTACTCGGCCACCGCCGTGATCCGGCCCCCGTCCAGCTCCACACAGCCCTGCCGGATCACGCCGGTCGGGGTCACCACCTTGCCGTTCACCCGCGTGGCCATCACTTCTCCAGACTGTCGAGGGCGAGCAGGGCGGCGCCGAGGCAGCCGGCCTCGTCGCCGAGGGCCGCCGCGACCAGGCGCGGCTCCCGGTGGAACGTCATCCGCTCGTGCAGCGCGGCCCGCAGCGGTTCGAGCAGCAGCGCGCCGGCCTGCGCCAGGCCGCCGCCGAGCACGACGGTCTCCACGTCGAAGAGAGCCTGGCCGGTGGCGAGGCCGTCGGCGAGCGCCTCGACGGCCTCCCGCCAGACGTCCGCCGCCAGCGGCTCGCCGGCCGCCGCCCGCTCGGCCACGTCGGCGGCGGTCGCCGGGACGCCGGCCAGGGCCGTGTAGCGCCGGCCGATCGCGGCCGCCGACGCCACCGCCTCCAGGCAGCCGGGACGGCCGCAGCCGCAGGTCGGCCCGCCGGCGCGTACCTGGACGTGGCCGATCTCCCCGGCGGCGCCGTGCGCGCCGGTGACGGCCGTGCCGTCGACCACGTGCGCCGCGGCGATCCCGGTGCCGATCGCGACGAAGAGGACGTGCGCGGAGTCGCGGCCGGCGCCGAGCCGCGCCTCGGCCAGGCCACCGGCGCGCACGTCGTGGCCGAGCGCCGTCGGCAGTCCGAGTCGAGCGCGTGCCAGGTCCCGCAGCGGTACGTCCCGGAAGCCCACGTTCGCGGACCAGACCGCGACCCCGCGCGCCTCGTCGATCACGCCGGGCACGGCGACGCCGAGCGCGACCGGGGTGAGCCCGTCGGCGCGGGCCTTGCCGGCCAGCCCCTCGGCGACCGCCAGGATGGTGTCGACCACGGCGTCCGGGCCGCGCCCGGCGTCGGTGGGGTGCCGCTCGGCGTGCAGCACGGCGCCGTCCGGCCGGACCAGGGCGCACTTCATCCCGGTGCCGCCGACGTCCAGCGCGACGACGACGTCGCCTGCGCTCATGCGAGGACCACGGACCGGCTCAGGTGCCGGGGCGCGTCGGGGTCGAGGCCCCGGCTGGTGGCGAGCGCGACGGCGAAGCGCTGCGCCAGGATCAGGTCGGCCATCGGGTCGACCGGCGTACGGCCGGCGGACCAGCTGCCGAGCACCGTGCGGCAGCCGTGGGTGCGGCTGTGCACGAACGCGGCGCCGGTCGCCGCCACGTCCTCGGGCAGCCCGTCGGGCAGCTCGCCGAACGCCCAGACCAGCCGGCCGGGAGCGGCGATCGAGATCGGGCCGTGCCGGTAGTCCATGGCCGGGTACGCCTCGGCCCAGAAGGTGGCCGCCTCGCGGCACTTCAGCGCCGCCTCCTGGGCCAGCCCGACCGTCCACCCCCGACCGAGGAAGGTGGCCTGCTCGATCCGGGTCGGCTCGATCGGCAGCGGGGCGCGCACCGCCACCTCCGCGTCGGCGGCGAGCGCGGTGATGTTGTCGCCGAGGTGGGCGCGGAGCAGGGCCAGCGCGGTGGTCGCGAAGCGGGTCTGCACCACGGAGCGCTCGTCGGCGAACGGCATCGGCACCGCCGCGTCGGCCAACGAGGCGGCGGGGGAGGCGGGGTCGCCGACCAGGACGGTCGTCGGCACCCGCCCGCGCAGCGCGGCGAGCAGCTCGGTGACCTCGGTGGTGGTGCCGGAGCGGGTGATCGCGACGAGCCGGTCGTAGCGCCGCCCGGCGGGGAACTCGGAGGCCTGGAAGGCGTCGGTCTCGCCCTGGCCGGCCTGCTCGCGGCGGGCGGCGTACGCCATCGCCATGAACCACGAGGTGCCGCAGCCCACGACGGCGACCCGCTCGCCCTGGCGGGGGAGGTGGTCGGCCGCGGTGGCGGCGACCCGCGCCGCCTCCCGCCAGCAGTCGGGCTGGCTCGCGATCTCCGCGTCGACGTACGACATGAGAACTCCTACGCAGGGGAGCGTTGCGCAATACGGCTCGTTAAAGCCGTCTTTCGCGCGTTATTCTGCGCGAACTCGGCTGGCCGTGGCAACCAGCCCCCGTCATCGAGCAGGACATGGTTTTGCGCCCTCGTAGTTTCGCGCACTACTGTGCACGCAATCAATCACCGACCGCGCAGTAACTGGAGGCCTGGGGTGGACCGGTACGCCAGATGGAACGCCCTGCTCGAAATGCTGACCGACAGCGGCCGGGTCAGCGTCGAGGAGGCCGCCGAGCGGCTGGACGTCTCCCAGGCCACCATCCGGCGTGACTTCGATCAGCTCGCCCAGCAGCAGATGATCACCCGGACCCGGGGTGGCGCGGTCGCCAACGGCGTCTCGTACGACCTGCCGCTGCGCTACAAGACCGCCAAGCACTCGGCCGAGAAGCAGCGGATCGGCGCGGCCGCGGCGGCGCTGGTCTCGCCGGGCACCGTGGTGGGCCTCAACGGCGGCACCACCAGCACCGAGGTCGCGCGGGCCCTCGCCGTGCGGCCCGACCTGAACACCAGCGCCGACGGCGCCCAGCTCACCGTGGTCACCAACGCGCTGAACATCGCGAACGAGCTGCTCGTCCGCTCCCGGATGAAGGTCGTGGTGGCCGGCGGCGTGGTCCGCCCCAAGTCGTTCGAGCTGGTCGGCCCGCTCGGCGGGGCGCTGCTGCGCGAGGTCACCCTCGACGTCGCCCTGCTCGGCGTCGACGCGATCGACCCCCAGCTCGGCGCCGCCGCCCACCACGAGGGTGAGGCGGCGATGAACAACCTGATGGTGGCCCGGGCCAAGCGGGTGGTGATCATCGCGGACTCGTCCAAGCTGGGCGGTCACGCCTTCGCCCGGATCTGCCCGGTGGACCGGGTGGAGACGCTGGTCACCGACTCCGGTGCCAACCCGGACGTGGTCGCGGCGTTCCGCGCCGCCGGCGTCACCGTCATCTGCGCCTGAGGGGGTCGGGAAGGGGTGCCTTCCTGACCCCTGTGCACGGAAAGGCCCCTCCTCTTCACCCGATCGGCGTGGCGATGCATACCGGGTATTGCACACCGCTGCATACCGCGTATGGTGTCGCGTGTCATACGCCCATCGGGGGAGGTGCAGCTTGCCAGCTGTCCTGGAGATCGAAGGTCTCCGCAAGACGTACAAGAGTCGTCGGCGCGGCACCCGCAACGCGCTCGACGGCTTCGACATGCGGGTCGAGGTGGGGCAGGTGCACGGCTTCCTCGGCCCCAACGGGTCGGGCAAGACCACCACGCTGCGTACGCTGCTCGGCCTGATCCGGCCCGACGGCGGCCGGATGGCCATCCTCGGCCACGAGGTGCCCGAGGCGCTGCCCGCCGTCGCGGGCCAGGTCGGCGCGATCGTGGAGAGCCCGCAGTTCTTCCCGCACTTCTCCGCGCGGGACACGCTGTCCCTGCTGGCCGGCGCGGGCGACGTGCCGCCGCAACGGATCGACGAGGTGCTGGAGCTGGTCGGGCTGCGTGACCGCGCCAGCGAGCGGGTCAAGACGTACTCGCTGGGCATGAAGCAGCGGCTCGCCGTCGCCTCGGCCCTGCTGAAGAACCCGAAGCTGTTGATCCTCGACGAGCCGGCCAACGGGCTGGACCCGGGCGGCATCCGGGAGATGCGCACGCTGATGCGCACCCTCGCCGAGTCGGGGATGACCGTGGTGCTGTCCAGCCACATCCTCGGCGAGATCCAGCTGATCTGCGACTCGGTCACCATCATCTCGCTGGGCCGGCGGGTGGCCTTCGGCCCGGTCGAGGAGGTGCTCGCCCAGCACTCGTCCGGCGCCGTCCGGGTACGGCTGGAGGCGGTCACCGACCTGCCGATCGCCGCCGAGGCGCTGGCCCGCGCCGGGATCCGGGTCGACGGTCAGCCCGACCACCTGATGCTCGCCGGCGTCGACAAGCCGGCCACCGTGACCCGGCTGCTCGCCGAGCAGGGCCTCTACGTCAGCGAGCTCGCACCGGTCGCCGCCGACCTGGAGAGCGTCTTCCTCGACCTGACCGCCACCGCGCCGGTACCCGGCCAGCACCGGCAGGTCGACCAGTCCACGAAGGTCGGCGGGGCGGGGCAACCCGGCGCCGCCGGAGGAGGGTGGGGCGCGTGAGCCTCTACCGTACGGAGCTGCGCCGGCTGGCCAAGCGGCGCTTCACCCGCTGGATGAGCCTGCTGGGCCTGCTGGTGCTCGTGGCCGTGGTGGTCGGGGTCTTCCTCACCAACGAGAAGATCGACGCCGCGGCGCTGGCGAAGGCCGAGCGCGCCGCCGAGCAGCAGTGGCAGCAGGACGTGGTCCGCAACGAGCAGTACCGCGCCGAGTGCGAGCAGGCGAAGGCCGCCGGGACGAGTCAGGCCGGCGGCTTCCCGGATGACTGCGCGATGATCCAGCCGCCGCCCCGGGAGGCGGTCGAGTCGCGGTGGTTCCTGCCCTCCACCTTCGACTTCCGGGAGAACTTCGGCTTCACGCTGCTGCCGCTCGCGGCGATCCTGGCGCTGGTCGGGTTCGTGGTCGGCGCCTCCTTCGTCGGGGCGGAGTGGAACACCGGCGGCATGATGAACCTGCTGCTGTGGCGGCCGAAGCGGCTGACCGTACTGCTGACCAAGCTGGCGGCGCTGCTCACCGGGCTGCTCGCCCTGGCGGTGCCGACGACGGCGCTCTGGTTCGGCAGCTTCTGGCTGGTCGCCACCTTCCGCGGCAGCACGGAGAAGATGACCTCCGGTGTCTGGCAGTCCTTCGCCCTCACCGGGCTGCGTGGGGTGGTGCTCGCCCTGATCACCGCGACGATCGGCTTCGCGCTCGCCTCGCTGGGACGGCACACCGCCATGGCGCTGGGCGGGGCGATCGGCCTGATGGTCGTCGGGCAGTTCGGCCTCGGCATCCTGCTGCAGATGGCCGGGGTGCAGTTCGCCGAGGCGTGGCTGCTGCCCACCTACGCGGCGGCGTGGATGCAGAAGAAGGTGACGCTGGAGGACTGGAACGCCTGCCAGGCCACCTACTTCGGCGAGTGCAAGCCGGAGACCCTGGACATCACCTGGCAGCACTCCTCGGTGTTGCTGGCGGTCGGGTTGACGGTGATCCTCGGCGCGGCGCTCTGGGCGATGCGCCGGAGGGACATCTCCTGATCCCGGCGGTGCGACCGGCGGCTCTCCCCGGCCCCCGGTCGCACCGCTCCGCGCGGGCCGTGACAAGGCGGGCGTCCGGCGGCCCCCGCCGTGCCTCCCGACGGGCCATCGATCGACCTGGTGACGATCGGCCCGCCGCCGCTGGTGGTGAACGTCGACGGTGAGCAGTCCGATCGCGGTGACGGGGAACGTGCGGTGGCCGGCGGACACGGGGCGAACCGGCCCGGTCACGTTGCGGCACTGTCGTCCGATGCGAACCGGGTCGGCCCTGGTTAGGCTGGGGTCCCCCCCCCCGGTCGGCGTCGTGGTGTGCCGCCGGCCTGCCCCATGAGGAGCGCCATGCAGCCCGCCGACGCCGCCCCGGCCGCCACCGAGCCGTCCACGGCGGACCGGGCGGACGCGACCGGCGAGGCGCGCGAGGCGGGCACCCTCGTCCCCCAGCCCCGGTCGGGCTCCGACCCCGGAGTTCCGGCCGTGCCGCAGCCCCGCACGGCGGCCGGGCCGGGCGCGGGTGCCGCCGGGACGCCGCCCGGCGAGACCGAGGCCCCGGCGGACGACCGGCCGGCCGGCGGGCTCACGGAGCGGGAGCGGGGCATCCTCGCCTTCGAGCAGCAGTGGTGGCGGCACGCCGGCGCCAAGGAACAGGCCATCCGGGACACCTTCGGCCTCTCCGCCACCCGCTACTACCAGTTGCTGAACGCGCTGCTGGACAACCCGGCCGCGCTGGCCGCCGAGCCGGTGCTGGTCGGCCGGCTGCGCCGGCTGCGCTCCTCCCGGGCCCGCAACCGCCGCCGCTGACCCCTGTCCCGCCGCGTGGCCGGTTCCGTCCGGGTCGGGCGTCCGGTCCGGTTTCCCCTCCTGCCCAAACCGGCGGGACGGAATGCCGACGAGCCGCGCGGGTAGGCGGCTGACGAACCCGCCGCGTCCCGCGGCTGGTTCACGTTCCGGGTCGTGACCCTGCGGCCCGGGGCCGACGGAGGGAGCGGGCGATGACGGGAATCAACCCGAGCCGGCCACCGGACGGTGCGACCGGCACCGGGCAGCAGGCCCGGCAGCAGGCATCCCGGGTCGGACACCACGCGGCCCAAGCCGGCGGGCAGGTCGCGCACGCCGCCGCGGAACAGGGCGGACAGGTCGTCTCCGAGGCCCGGCGGCAGGCGCGGAACCTGACCGGTGAGGCCGGTACGCAGTTGCGCGACCAGGCCCAGGCGCAGCAGCGGCGGGCCGCCGACGGGCTGCGCGGCATCGGGCGTGAACTCGGCTCGATGGCGGAGCGGAGCGAGGACTCCGGGATGGCCGCCCAGATGGTCCGCCGCGCGGCGGACGCCGCCCAGCAGGCGGCCGGCTGGCTCGACGAACGCGAGCCCGGGGCGGTGGTCGACGAGGTGCGGTCGTACGCGCGCCGGCACCCGGGGACCTTCCTGGCCGGCGCGGCCGTGGCCGGGGTGCTCGTCGGGCGGCTCACCCGGAACCTCACCGCCTCCGGCGACGGGGCGCGGGGCGCCGGCCAGCCGTCGACGCCGATGCCGGGCGCCGAGCCCGGGACCGGCGGGCCGCAGCCGTACGAGCGGGCGGTCGAGGCGCCGTACACGGCCGAGGAGGCGCACCCGCGTACCGAGGCGTACCCGCGCGAGGAGGCGTACACCGGGATGGCCCGGGTGCGTAACGCCTCGCCACCCGGCCGGCCGGGGCCGGACATCCCGGGCGGGGTGGCGCCGTGAGCGCCCCGGAGAAGGAGCGGACCCAGGCGTCGGTCGGCGACCTGCTCGGCGACGTGACCCGGGACGTCTCCACGCTGGTCCGCAAGGAGATCGAACTGGCCAAGGCCGAGCTGCGCGAGGAGGCGACCCGGGCGGGCAAGGCCGCCGGGATGTTCGGCGGCGCCGCACTGGCCGGCTTCCTGACGGTGCTGTTCGTGTCGTACGCGCTGTGGTGGGGACTGTCGAACCTGATGGACCAGGGGTGGGCCGCGCTCATCGTGGCCGTCATCTGGGCCGCGGTCGCCGGCGGCCTGCTCGCCAACGCGCGGACGAAGATGGCGCAGCTCCGCTCGGTGCTGCCCAGGACGAGACAGACCGCACGGGAGATGCCGAACGCGGTGCGAGGCCGGTGAACCAACCGGGAGGGAGCAGATCATGTCCAACGATCCGGACCGGATCCGGTGGGAGATCGAGAACACCCGGAACGAACTGAGCAGCGACGTCGACGCGCTGGCCGACAAGGTCAACCCGCGACGGGTCGCCGGTGATCGCGTCGGGCAGGCCCGTGGCGCGCTCACCCGGGCCAGGGAGAAGGTGATGGGCGTGCAGTCGGACGGGCACGGCGCCGGTCAGCGCATGTCGCACGCGACCGAGTCGGCGCGGGCGTTCGGGGAGCAGTCCCGCGAGCAGATGTCGCACGCCGCCATCTCGGTGCGGGACGACGCCCGTTCGCTGGGGCAGCAGTCCCGCCAGCAGGCGCAGGGCAACCCCCTCGCCGCCGGCCTGATCGCCTTCGGCGCCGGACTGCTGGTCTCGTCGCTGATTCCGCCCAGCCGGCCCGAACGGCAGTTGGCCGGGCAGGCCAGGGGCAAGGTGACGGAGCACTCCGGGCAGCTGCGCCAGCAGGCGAGCCAGGTCGGCCACCAGATGCGCGACAACCTGCGCGACAACATGCGCGGGCCGGCGCAGCGGGCGGCGCAGTCGGTGGGCTCCACGGCCGTCGGGGGCGTGTCGGCCGTACGGGAGCAGGGCCGGTCGGCCGCCCACCAGGTGCAGGGGCAGGCACATGCGGCCGCCGACGACCTCCGTCGCCGCTGAGGCGACCCGGGTGGTCGGGGCGGCGCGGACGATGCGGGTAAGCTCCGCGTCCGCGCCGCCACCCGGCCGGCCGGTCAACGAGGACCTGGTCTTCCGGTTCGGGCCGCTGGTCGGCGTGCTGGACGGCGCCACCGTGCCGGAGGGCTTCGACACCGGCTGCGTGCACGGGCCGGCCTGGTACGTCCGGCACCTCGCGGCCCGGCTCGGGCTGGCCGAGGCGATCCGCCCGACGGCGACGCTGATGAGCAACCTGGCGGCGGCGATCCTGGCCGTCCGGTCCGACCACGGCGACGAGTGCGACCTGGGCCATCCGGGCACCCCGTCGAGCACGGTCTGCCTACTGCGCGACGGCGGCGACCACCTCGACTACCTGGTGCTCTGCGACAGCCCGCTGGTGCTGGAGGCCGGCGGCCGGGTGAGCGTGGTCACCGACGACCGGCTGGACGCCGCGATGGCGGAGGTGCGGGCCACGGCGGCGGCGGTGCCGGCCGGCCCGGCCGACCGGGCCACCCGGCTCCGGCAGGCGGTCGCCGTGCAGCGGGAGCGGATGAACCGGACCCACGGCTACTGGGTGGCAGCCGCCGACCCGGACGCGGCGTTCCACGCGGTGACCGGGACGCTGCCGCTGCGCGGGCCGGGTGCCGTACGCCGGGCGGCGCTGCTCAGCGACGGCGCGTCGGCCGTGGTGGAGCAGTTCGGTCTCCTCGACTGGGCGGGACTGCTGGACGTGGTGAGCGCCGACGGCCCGGGCGCGCTGCTGGACCGGGTACGCGCGGCGGAGCGCGACCACCCGGACCGGCTGCGCCGGCACAAGCCGGCCGACGACGCCTCCGTGGTGCTCTGCGAGTTCGACACCGACGCCCCGTGACCCGCGGACGGGCGGCCGGGGCGCCGGTGGGCGCCGGCCGACAGCGGAGCGTGAGGCGGAACACGATGCGGTCCGACCGGCCGGTACCTTCCGCCGGACCGCCAGTCGGAGTTCGATGGGGTGGACTTGGGCCGGTGGGGCCGGCAGACTGCGGCACGTGGCGGGAACGGTCCGGTTGGAGCCGGTGGACGAGCGGAACCTGGAGCCGTTGCTCTCCGTAGCGGCTGCCGAGGCGGAGCCCGGCGACGTGATGCCGCCGGTGGAGGCACCGGCGGGCTGGTCGCACGCCCGCCGGGAGGCGTTCCGCGAGTTCCACCGGGCGAGCTTCGCCGGCCTGAGCGGCCCCACCGGGACCCAGATGTACGCGATTTTCGCCGGCGGCGAGGTGGTCGGCATGATCCGGATGAGCTGCCGCGACGAGCCGGGCGCCGTCGAGACCGGGATGTGGCTCGGCCGGTCCGCCCGGGGCCAGGGCATCGGGCCGGCCGCTCTGCGTGAGCTGCTGAACGAGGCGGCGGCGGCCGGAATGCGGCTCGTGGTCGCGGAGACCACCGTCGACAATCACGGGGCGTTGTCGGTGCTCTCCAAGTGCGGGGCGAAATTGCGCGAGAGTGACGGCAAAGTGCACGCCGAGATATGCCTCGATTCGACGCCGCCCGCTTTGTGACGACTATTCGTCAGGTCTTTCCTTTCTGAGGTTCTCGCTGCTCGTAGCGGTCCGGCTGCCCGATTTGCGCGGTTGGCGAGGGCCGTGCCGTGGGCTCCGGAAATGGTTCCGTGAAAAGGCGGAAATGTTTCGCCGATAGGCCATCGGGTACTGCCCGCCGGGTCCGATTGAACGGGACACCTGATTGCGGTCCGGCACGTGCTGATCCCCGGCGGCCATTTTCGACCGCTGCCGTCAGGTGTCTGCCGCTCCGGGGAGCGAAGGAGAACTGATGAACAGCGGAGCACGAATCGGGCTCGCGGTGGGCTTCGGCTATCTGCTCGGCCGCCGGCGCAAGTTGCGTACCGCCCTCACCCTGGCCGCCGCGGTCGCGGCCGGCCGCGCCAGCCGGGAGCCGGGCGGGCTGCTGAAGGCGGGCGGCAACCTGCTGCAGTCGTACCCCCAGCTGACCAACCTCGGCCGCCTCGGCGGCCCGCTCGCCGCCGCCTCCAAGGCGGCCGCGACCGCCGCGGCCGGCAGCGGCATCGACGCGCTCAGCGGCAAGCTGCGTGGCTCGGCCGACGCGCTGCGCCGCAAGGGCGGCGCCGCCGCGCCCGACGACGACCGGCCGGACCGGGACACCGACGCCGACCAGCGGGGGCGGTGACCATGGCGGGCACGACAAATCCCGGCGGCCTCGGCGACAAGGTCCGGGGCCAGCTCGCCGGCGAGGCGCGGAACCTGGCGAGCGCCATCGGCGAACGTGCCGTGCAGGTGGTGACGGAGCGGATCACCGGCGCGACCGGACGCCTCAGCGAGTACGCGAAGCAGGGCGGCGGTCCTGGCCTGATCGCCGCCGCGACGGGTGCGCAGAAGCTCGCCGAGGGCGGGTCGCCGGTGAAGGCGTTGGTCCATGCCGGGCTGGCCGGCGGTAAGGAGAAGGTGATGTCGGCTCTCGGCCGGAGCGGCAAGGGCGGCAAGGGCGGCAAGGGCGGCGGGAAGAAACTCAAGGTCACCAACATCGTGGAGACGATCGAGGTCGGTGTGCCCGTCCGGGTCGCGTACGACCAGTGGACCCAGTTCGGCGACTTCCCGAGCTTCATGAAGAAGGTCGAGAACGTCGACACCGAGGCGGACGAGAAGCTGACCTGGAAGGCGCAGGTCTTCTGGTCGCACCGCACCTGGGAGTCGACCATCGTCCGGCAGATCCCCGACAAGCTGATCCACTGGCGCTCGAAGGGCGAGAAGGGCTCGGTCGACGGCACGGTCAGCTTCCACGAGCTGTCGCCCGACCTGACCCGGATCCTGGTCGTGCTGGAGTACCACCCGCAGGGGCTCTTCGAGCACACCGGCAACCTGTGGCGCGCGCAGGGCCGCCGCGTCCGGCTGGAGCTGAAGCACTTCGTCCGGCACGTGATGACGCAGACCGTCCTCGATCCGGACTCGGTGCAGGGCTGGCGGGGCGAGATCGAGGACGGGCAGGTGGTCACGGACCACGAGACCGCCCTGCGCGAGGAGCAGGAGGAACGCGACCGGCAGGAGCAGCCCGAGCGGGAGGAACGCGGGCGGCGGCGACCGGAGCGCGAGCGAGGCCGGCGCGAGCCCGAACCGGAGCCGGAGGAGGAGGCCGAGGAGGCCGCGGAGGAGCCGCGCGCGGAGCGCCGGCCCGCCGAGCGTGGCCGCCGTCGGCCGCCGCTGCGGCGCCGCCCGGCCGAGGAGGAGTACGAGGACGAGTACGACGAGGGCGACTACGACGAGTACGAGGAGGAGCCCGAGGCGGAGCAGCCGCCGCCGCGTCGCCGCGCCCCGGAGCGGGCCCGCCGCCCGCAGCCGCCCGAGGAGGCCCGGCCCCGCGAGGAGCCCCGGCCGCGACGTGCCCCGGAGGCGCCCCGCCGGCCCGTGGTCCGCCGTCGACGGGAGGAGCGGGAGTGACGATCGCAACGAGTGAGGATCAGGCCGGCGGCGCGCTGGAGCGCGGCGGAGCGGGTTCCAGCCTGGCCGACGTCGTCGAGACGGTGCTGGACAAGGGCGTGGTGATCGACGCGCAGGTGTCGGTCGCCGTGGTCGGCATCCAGTTGCTGGAGATCAACGCCCGGATCGTCATCGCCAGCGTGGAGACGTACCTGCGCTTCGCCGAGGCGGTCGACCGGTTCGACATCACGCCGAAGGGCCAGAAGGGGCTGCCCGACCTGGTCGAGGGTGCTTCCGGGGCGGTCGGCGCCCGCAAGGCGGCGTCCGGGATCGGCAGGACCGTCGGCGCGATCGGCGGTGCGGTCCGGGACGCCGTCGGCGAACTCGGCTCCGACGACCGGGACCGGGATCGCGACCGCGACCTCGACCGGGACCGCGACCGCGACCTCGACCGACCCCGGCGGCGCCGGGACGAGGAGCGTTGAGATGGCCGAGGAGACCGGACTGTTCATCTACGGCATCGTGCCCTCCGACGTGGAGCCGACCCCGGACGCCCCCGGGATCGGCGACCCGCCCGGGGAGGTGGCCGCGATCCGGCACGGCGAGCTGGCCGCGCTGGTCAGCGAGGTGAGCCTGACCGAGCCGATCGGCCGGCCGGCGGACCTGACCGCGTACCAGGAACTCGTGGACGGCACGGCGGCCGTGGCCCCGGTGCTGCCGGTGCGTTTCGGCACGGTCGTCACCGGCCCCGACGCGGTGGCCGACCTGCTGGAGGCGCACCACGAACGGTTCGCCGCGGCCCTCGACGAGTTCGAGGGGCGGATCCAGTACGTCGTGCACGGCCGCTACCACGAGCCGGAGCTGATCGCGGAGATCCTGGCGGACAACCCGGCCGCGGCCGAGCTGGCCGACCAGGTGCGCGGGCAGCCGGAGGCGGCCACCCGGCCGCAGCGGATCCGGCTCGGCGAGATCATCAGCCAGGCGGTGGAGCTGCGCCGCGAGGCGGAGAACCGGCAGCTCGTCGACGCTCTTGGCCCGCTCGTCGTGGCGAGCGCACCGCGACCGCCGAGCAACGAGTTGGACGCGGCGAACGCCGCCTTCCTGGTCGAGCGGGACCGGGAGGACGAGTTCGTCACGGCCGTCGAGGAGTACGCCGAGCGGCGCCGGGATCTGCTCCGTACGCGCCTGCTCGGCCCGCTCGCCCCGTACGACTTCGTCAGCGCCCACCAGTTGGTGGAGTGACCGGTGGACATTCTCTGGACACTGCTGACCCTGCCGTACGCGCCGGTGCGAGGGGTGACCGCCGTGGTCAAGGTGATCGCCCGGGAGGCGGAGTCGCGGCAGCGCAACCCGGTCGACGTCCGGCGCGAGCTGGAGGCGCTGGACGCGGCGGAAGCCGCCGGGGAGATCAGCGCCGCGGAGCGGGACCGGGGGCAGCAGCAGGTGCTGGAGCGGCTGACCGGCGGCGCCCGCCGGCCCGCTCCGCCCCGGGCCGTCGCCCGGCGGGGGGCCGGCGGGCCCCGCCGGGCGGCCGGTGCGGAACGGGCGCGGCGGGTGCCGCGCGACGGCGGCGAGGGAGGTGAGCGACATGGCGGACCGGATCCGCGGCGGCGGCCGGGCGCGTAGGAACGAGCCGGACGACCGGTACGACGACGACCGGTACGACGACGAGGAGGAGTACCTCGAACCGATCTCGGCCGCCGAGGCCGCCCGCGAGGGGATGCGGCAGATCGTCGAGCTGACCGGCCGGGACCCGGTGGGGACCACCTCGCTGAAGTCGGTGCGGGACGGCTGGCTGGTCGGGGTGGAGGTGATCGAGGACCGCCGGATCCCCGCCTCCACCGACCTGCTCGGCCTCTACGAGGTGGAGCTGGACCTGGAGGGCGGCCTGCTCGGCTACCGGCGGGTGCGGCGCTACCAGCGCGGGAAGGGCGAGGTGGGCTGAGATGACCATGCAACCGCCACCGGTGGTGCAGAACTCCGGCCAGGTCCTGCCGGCCGGGCACGAGCCGGCCAACCTCGGCGACATCCTGGAACGGGTGCTCGACCGGGGCATCGTGATCGCCGGCGACATCCGGGTCAGCCTGCTCGACATCGAGCTGCTGACGCTCAAGCTCCGGCTGGTCATCGCCTCCGTCGACACGGCTCGGCAGATCGGCATCGACTGGTGGGAACACGACCCGTGGCTCAGCTCGCGGGCGAGGCCGCCGGTCGAGCCCGGCCCGCGGGAGCCGGAGCAGGTGGAGGCGGAGCGCCGCCCCCGGGTCGCCCGGCGGGCCGCCCGGAGGGAGGAGTGGGATGAGATCGACGGCTGACCTCGCGTCCGCCGGCCCGACGGCGCACCTGGACGCCGGGGTGTGGCTGCACGGCGTGACGCGGGAGGTGGACCCGGCCCTGCTCGCCGTGACCGCCGGGATGGACGGCGCGCCGGTACGCGCGGTGCCGGCCGCCGGGCTGGTCGCGGTGGTCAGCACCGCGCCGCTGACCGAGTTCGGCGAGGAGGCGCTGCGCCGCAACCTGGAGGACCTGGCCTGGCTGGAGCGCGCCGCCCGGGCGCACCACGCGGTGGTGGCCGCGCTGTCCCGGGCCGGCGCGGTGGTGCCCGCCCGGCTGGCCACCGTGCACCACGACGACGCCCGGGTGGCGGGCCAGCTCGCCGCCCGCCGGACCGAGCTGACCGCCCTGCTCGACCGGCTCGCCGGCCGGGACGAGTGGGGCGTCAAGGGCTACGTCGTGCCCGGCGCCACGCCCCGGGCGGCGGAGGAGCCCGGGGGGTCGGGCGGGGCCGGGGCGGCGTACCTGCGGCGGCGCCGGGCCCAGCTCACCGCCCGGGAGGAGGGGCAGCGGATCGCCGCCGACGCCGCCGCCGCCGTGCACGCGGCCCTCGCCGGGCACGCGGTGGCCGCCCGGCGGCACCCGCCGCAGGACCGCCGGCTCTCCGGCGCGCCCACCGCCATGGTGCTCAACGGGGCGTACCTCGTCGGGCAGGAGACGCTCGCCGCTTTCAGCCGGCTGGTCGACACGCTCGCCGGGCGGCACCCGGAGATCCGGTTGGAGCTGACCGGCCCGTGGCCGCCGTACTCCTTCGCCGAGGAGCGACCGCCCGAGCCGGCGCTCACCGTGCGGGAGCCGGCGTGCTGACCGCCCGCCGCGCCGGCGCGCAGACCGCCCGGGGGCCGGCGTGGTGACCACCTCGCTCGCGCCGAGCAGCGCCGACGACCCGCTGGCCTACCGGCCGGTGGCGCTGGTGGACCTGCTGGACCGGGTCCTCGCCACCGGCGTGGTGATCAGCGGCGACATCACCATCGCCATCGCCGACGTCGACCTGGTCCGGATCTCCCTGCGCGCTCTGGTCGCCTCCGTCGGCGCGCTCGCCCCGCCAGAACTGCGGGACGCCGCTGTGGAGGGAACGGCCGGGTCGCCGGGGGCACCGGCATGACCGCCCCGGACGGCGGCCCGAACGCCCCGCGCGGCGCGGGGAACACCCGGGGCGGCGGCATCACCGCCTCAGGTGCCGGGACCCGCCGGGACGAGGCCGCCGAACTGGCCGCCGCGCTCGGCGACACCCGGTGGCAGCCGCCCCGGGTGACCCCGCTGGACCGCCGGCTCGCGGTAGACCGGGACTCGGTCGAGCGGGGGCTGGCCAGCCTCGTGCTCACCGTGATCGAGCTGCTGCGGCAGCTCATGGAGCGGCAGGCGCTGCGCCGCGTCGACCTCGGCGACCTCACCGAGGAGCAGGTCGAGCGGATCGGCACGACGCTGATGGCGCTGGAGGAGCAGATGACGGGCCTGCGCGAGTACTTCGGCCTGGCCCCCGAGGACCTCAACCTCGACCTGGGCCCGCTCGGCCCCCTGCTGCCCGACGACTGACACAGCGCGGCGTTTGTGACCGCCGCCCCGCGACCACGGCGGATGATCGCTATCCTCCTGCGGTGATCCGTACCCTCGCCGCCATTTCTCTGCTGGTGGTTTCTGGCTGCGCGCCCACCGGCACGCCTTCTTCCGCTCCGGCCAGTCCCACCGAGCCATCCGACCGGTACGCCTCTTCCGCGTGCACATTGGTGGCCCAAGAGGTCGAAGAGCAGGATCTCCGTTTCGGTGCGGGCACGAGGCCCGCCATGCGTGCCGTCGAGTCGACCGATCCGGGCATCCGAGAGGCCGGCCGGCAGTTGCTGGAGGCCGGCTTGAAGGCCGATGAACTTTTCGTGAAGAACGACCCGAACGTCGACCGGGGACCGACCAACGCCCGCCTGGCCGAGGCGCAACGGCAGTTGCTCTCGGCGTGCACCGACTTCTTCGGCCCACAGCCGTGGCCGTTCGTCAAGCAGGCATCGCCGAGGGTCACTAGCTGAACTGGGCTGCAGTCGGCCTCGACGGGCGTTCGAGTATCCGGATGGCGTACCGAGACGGCTGACCGAACCGTTCGTCGGTCAGCTGGCGCGCTTCTCCGCGTACGCCGCGAGCCAGGCGACCTGGGTCGGGTCCAGGGACGGGCGGACCCGGGAGCGGGCCGTCGCCACGTGCGCGGCGGTGACCGTGGAGGCGGTCAGTGACTCCCGCATGGCCGCCAGCGCCGCCTCCCGTACCAGTGCGGCACAGTCCGCCGCCGAGAAGCCGTCCAGCTCCGCGCCCAGCGCCGCCAGGTCCACCTCCGGCGCCAGCGGCACGTTCCGCGACGCGGCGCGCAGGATCTCCGCCCGCGCCGGCCCGTCCGGCGGCGGCACGTAGACCAGTCGTTCCAGCCGCCCGGGTCGCAGCAGCGCCGGGTCCACCAGGTCGGGCCGGTTCGTCGCGCCGACCACCACCACGTTGCGCAGCGCCTCCACCCCGTCCAGCTCGGTGAGCAGCGCGGCGACCACGCGGTCGGTCGTACCGCCGTCGCTGGCCTGGCCGCGCACCGGCGCGAGCGCGTCCACCTCGTCGAGGAAGACCAGCGTGGGCGCGGCCTCGCGGGCCCGGCGGAACAGCTCGCGGACGGCGCGCTCGCTCTCGCCCACCCACTTCGACAGCAGCTCCGCGCCCTTGACCGAGAGCACGTTCGCCCGGCCCGACCCGGCCAGTGCGGTGACCAGGTAGGTCTTGCCGCAGCCCGGGGGGCCGTAGAGGAGCACCCCGCGTGGCGGCTGCACGCCGAGCCGGGCGAAGGTGTCCGGGTAGGTCAGCGGCCAGAGCACCGACTCGGTCAGCGTCTCCTTGACCTCCGTCAGGTCGCCCACGTCGTCGAGGGTCACCGAGGCCAGCTCCAGGGTGGACGCCGCCATGGTGGTCGGCCGGACCACCTCCAGGGCGGCGGTGAAGTCGGCCATCGCCACCGTCGGCGTCTCGGCCGACTTCTGCCGCAGCGCGGCGCGCACCCCGGCCTCGCGCACCAGCGCGGCCAGGTCGGCGGCGACGAAGCCGGGGGTACGCCCGGCGACCTCGTCGAGCCGCACGTCCTCGGCGAGCGGGACCTGCCGGGTCAGCACGGTCAACTGGTCCCGGCGCAGCGCCGGGTCCGGCAGCGGGATGCCGATCCGCAGCGAGAGCAGGTCCGGGGCGCGCAGCGCCGGGTCGACGGCCTCGGGTCGGCCGGTGGTGCAGACCACCGCCGCGCCGGCCCGGACGGTCTCGGCGACCACCTGGCGGAACACGGTGGCGACCGGTCCCGGCCCGTCGGCCGGGGCGAGCGCCTCCACGTCGGTGACCAGCAGCACCGCCGGCCCGCCGGCCTGCGTCTCGGCCGCCGCCGCGCGCAGCCGGTCGGCGGCGGCCTGGTTGGTCAGCGCGGCCAGCTCGGGCGCCCAGAGCGGGCAGACCCGGGCCCCGACCCGGGCGGCCACGGCGCGCACCAGCGCCGCCTTGCCGGAGCCGGCCGGCCCGGCGACCAGTACGCCCAGCGAGACGGTGGTGCCCAGCCGGCCGAGCACCTCGCGGTGGTGGAAGCCGAGGTCGAGCAGCTCGGTCAGCTCCTCGGCCTGGGACCGCAGCCCGGGCAACTCGTCCACCGACGGCACGGCCTCCTCGTCCGCCTTCGTGGCGCCGTCGCCCGCGCCGGCCCGGCTCGTGACGTCCGCGGTCGCCGGTTCACGCCGGGCGGCGGGGCCGCCGGTGCCCAGGTCGGCCGCGCCGACGTGCGCCGGCCCGCCCCCCGGGGCGCTGCCGGGCCCGGCGGCCCGCCCGGGGCCTGCCGCGCCGGCGGCCTGACCGGCCCCGCCCGCCGCGCCGGCGGCCCGGGCGACCGGCGAGCCGGCCGTGCCGGCGGAGCCGTGGGTCGCCGGGCCGTGTTCCCAGCCGACCACGGTGTCCATGGTGACCAGGGAGCCGGTGCCGGGCTCGGCGGCGACCACCGTGAGCAGGGTGCTGGTCCAGGCGTAGCCGACGCTGTTGGAGAGGCTGCGCCGGGCGGCCTCCACCAGGCTGCGTACCGAGGCGTCGGGCAGGACGTCCTGCGGCAGCAGCGACACGTCGTCCCCGGTCGTCACCACCTTGCCGAGCAGGGCCAGCCGGAGCATCTCGGGGGAGACCACGGCGGCGACCGGCGCCGGCCCGGCGAGGACCACACGGCGGGCGGCGGTGACCGGGAGGGGGCTCACCGTCACCTGGTCGCCGTCGCGGACGCCGAGGTTGCCCAGCATCAGGTCGTCGGCGTGGAGCAGGGCGGTGCTCGCGGTCGGATCGGCGGCGACGATCCCGGCGGTCACCCGCCGGCCGGCCAGGCGCACCGGGTCGCCCGGGCGCAACGCCAGCGCGGTGAGCACCTCCGGGTGCAGCCGGACGATGCCCCGTCGGGCGTCCAGCGCGGCCGGCCGCAGGCTCGCGGTCAGGGTCAGGTCGGGTTCCGCCACCGCCCGACCCTAGCTCCCGATGTCATCCGGCACCCGTCGCGCTCCGCGGCAGGCAGCCCTGCGCCGTGCTCCCGCACGACGCGCTGTCTAACCGCCGGAACCGTCGTCGAGCAGGGACGGGTCGTTGCGGAGCAGCTCGGTCAGCCGCGCCGTCGGGTCGGCGCCCAGCCCCTCCCGGCCGGGCGTCCAGGCCGGCGGCGTCCTGCCCGACGCCGGCCCCGACGCCGGCCCCGACGCCGGCCCCGCCGCCGGCGGCGGTACGGCAGGCTTCTCCGCGCCGACCGTCACGCCCGTGCCGGTCCAGGCGATCCGCAGCGGGTACGCCTTCCGGTCGTGCTCGACCCGAATGGTGACGGCCATGCCGGGGTGGCCCACCACCACCCGGCGGACGGCGTCGGCGACCTCCGCCACCGGGTCGCGGGGCTCGCCGGCCCGCCGGGCGTCGCCCCAGCCGGGCCCGGCGTTGCGGGCCTCGCCCCGGCCCTCGGCGAGCTGCTCCGGGTGCGGCGTGCGGACCCGGGCGCGGGCCCGGGCCACCCCGTCCGGCGCTGCCGGCGGTGCGGCGGCCTCCCCGTCCGCCGCACCGCCCTGGTCGGCGGCCCGCCGGCGCAGCGCCTCCTCGCGCCGGGCCAACCGGGCCAGTGTCTCGTCCAGTCCACCTCTCATCACGACCGCCCCCTTCGGGTGAAACGGGTCGAACCGCCGGCCAACCCAGGTCTTCCTCGCCGGGTGGCCCGGTCGGTGTCGACCGTGGAGTCCCGTGCACCGGACCGGAAATTAACCGACCAGCGAGGGGCGGTCCGGTCGTCGAACGGTCAGCTTTCCGTCAAGAGGCGCCAGGTGACCGTTCGTCCGTCACCGGCCACGCTGGGTGCCGTCCTGGCGAGTGGCATGGATGGATCGGAGGGGATTTCTCGCCGAAGATCGGAATTCACGTGATCCGAATTCGTCTTGCCGGGAGGGTCGGAGACCTGCGACGGTCGCACCGGTCCGGCCGCCGATCGGACCAACCGGACGGCCGTACGGAGGATCTCAGCCAACGCTCAGGGTTCGGGCCGTACCGTGTGCCGCATGAGATCGCCGTCGTCGGCCGCGTGGATCCGGCGTGCCCTGCCCACCCGCCGGCGCGCGATCGCCGCGGCGGCGGCCGTCGTGCTGCTCGCCGCCGCCGTGACCTGGGCGGTGGTGCCGCGGGAACCGGCCGTGCGCACCGAGGCGGCGATCGTGAACGTCGCCTCCGGGCCGACGGGGGACGAGCACGTCGACCTGGACACCACGCTCTACCTGCCCGAGGACGCCTCGGCGGCCGACAGGGTGCCGGCGGTGCTGCTGGCGCACGGCTTCGGCGGTACCAAGGAGTCCGTCCGCGCCGACGCCGAGGAGTTCGCCGGGCGCGGCTACGCGGTGCTCACCTGGACGGCGCGGGGCTTCGGCCGCAGCGGCGGGCAGATCCACCTGGACCACCCGGACTACGAGGTCCGCGACGCCCAGCGCCTGCTGGACTGGCTCGCCGCCCGCCCCGAGATCCGCACCGACGGCGACGGTGACCCGAGGGTCGGCGTGGTCGGCGGCTCGTACGGCGGCGGCCTGGCGCTCCTGCTCGCGGCACAGGACCAGCGCGTCGACGCGATCGTCCCGATGATCACCTGGCACGACCTGTCCCACTCCTTCCTGCCCGAGAGCACCGGCAAGCAGCCCACCGAGGGCGTCTTCAAGTCCGGCTGGGCCGGCCTCTTCTTCGGCGGCGGCGGCAACGTCGGCTCCGGGCCGGCCGGGCTCTCCGGGGCCGGCGCCACCCAGCCCGAGGGGGCGCCCGCCTCCGCCGGCCCGCCCAGCCCGGGGCCGGGCGCCGGCCCGGGAACCGGTCCGGGGCGGGCGCCGGCCGGGGCCGCCGACCCGTCGTGCGGCCGGTTCGCCGCCGACATCTGCGCCGCGTACCTGCGGATCGCCACCACCGGCCGGGCCGACCAGGCCGCCGTGGACCTGCTGCGCCGGTCCAGCCCGGCCGGCGTGCTGGACCGCATCAAGGCGCCGACCCTGCTGGTCCAGGGCGCGGCCGACACCCTCTTCCCGCTCGGCGAGGCGGACGCCAACGCGCGCGGCATCGCCGCCGCCGGCACGCCAGTCCGGGTGGCCTGGTTCACCGGCGGACACGACGGCGGCGAGGGCCCGCGGACCGACTCGGACCGGGTGAGGTTCCTGACCGTGCAGTGGCTCGACCACTACGTCAAGGGTGAGGGCGAGGCCCCGGGGGACGACTTCACCTGGTCCCGCATCGCCGGCTTCGACGCCCTCGACCGGGGCCTGGTGGCCACCGGCTACCGCACCGCCGACTACCCGGGCGTCGCCGGCACGGCCCGCCGCGACGTCCCGGTGGCCGGCCCGGCCCAGCCGGTCGCCAATCCGCCGGCCGGCAACCCCGCCGCCATCTCCTCGGTGCCCTTCGCCGGCGAGTTGTCGTCCCTGCTCGGCGGCGTCGCCGGGGACATCCCCGGCCAGCACGCCCGGTTCGAGTCGGAGCCGCTGATCGAGGCGGTGGACGTGGTGGGCGCGCCGACCGTGGAGATCCGGGCGGCGTCGCCGACCGGCGAGGCGGTGCTCTTCGTCAAGCTCTACGACGTCGACCCCAACGGCGCGGCCACCCTGCCCAACGGCCTGGTCGCCCCGGTCCGGCTCACCGGCCTGCCGCGCGAGATCGAGGCGGCGCAGCCGGTCACCGTCACGCTCCCGGCGATCGTCCGTCGCGTCGAGGCGGGGCATCGGCTGCGCGTCGTGGTGGCGACCTCCGACCAGGCGTACGCCACCCCGGTCGAGCCCACCGTCCACACCGTCGTGGCCGACGGCGCGGTCGCCCTGCCGACCGTCGCCGGCGAGCCGATCCCCACCGCCGCCACGGTGTGGCGGTGGGTGCTGGTCGGGCT
Source organism: Micromonospora sp. NPDC002717 (assembly GCF_040295705.1). Lineage (NCBI taxonomy): Bacteria > Bacillati > Actinomycetota > Actinomycetes > Micromonosporales > Micromonosporaceae > Micromonospora > Micromonospora sp. NPDC002717. The sequence continues at coordinate 80,176 of NZ_JBEOVW010000009.1, forward strand.
GGTCGCCGCGATCGTGGTCGGGCTCGTCGCGGTCGTGACCGTGGCCCGCCGCCGGCACCGCCGCCAGGACAGCTCCGTCCACCCGGCGTACGCGGGCGTCCCGCTCGCCGTGCGGCAGCTCCGCAAGGAGTACGCGGACGGCTTCGTCGCCGTCTCCAACGTGGACTTCGAGGTGCATCCCGGCCAGGTCGTCGGCCTGCTCGGCCCCAACGGCGCCGGCAAGACCACCACGCTGCGGGTGCTGATGGGGCTGACCCAGCCCACGGCCGGCGAGATCTACGTCTTCGGGCACCGGCTGGTGCCCGGCTCGCCGGTGCTGTCCCGGATCGGCGCGCTGGTCGAGGGGCCGGGCTTCCTGCCGCACCTGTCCGGCCTGGAGAACCTGAGGGCGTACTGGCGGGCCACCGGGCGGCCGGCCGAGGACGCGCACTTCGACGAGGCCCTGGAGATCGCCGGCCTGGGCGACTCCGTGCACCGCAGGATCAAGAACTACAGCCACGGCATGAGGCAGCGCCTCGCCATCGCGCAGGCGATGCTCGGCCTGCCCGAGCTGCTGGTGCTGGACGAGCCGACCGACGGGCTCGACCCGCCGCAGATCGCGGAGATGCGCCGGGTGCTGCAGCGCTACGCCACCGACGGCCGGGCGGTGCTGGTCTCCAGCCACCTGCTGGCCGAGGTGGAGCAGACCTGCACGCACGCGGTGGTGGTGAACAAGGGCCGGATCGTCGCCTCGGGCCCGGTCGAGGAGATCGTCGGGGAGTCGCCGAGCGTGCTCTTCGAGGTGACCGACCCGGCGGCCGCCCGGGCGGTGCTGAACGGCCTGCACGGGGTGCGGGTGCTTCCCGACGGCGAGGGCCAGCTCGTGGTGGACACCAACGGGACCGCCCGCAGCGAGGTGGTCGCCGAGCTGGTCCGGGCCGGCATCGGGGTGGACCGGGTGGTGCCGCGGCGCCGCCTGGAGGACGCGTTCCTCGCCCTGGTCGGTGAGAACTCTCGGGGAAGCGGGGACCGATGATGGCGGGGACGTCACCCACGGTGGGCGCGGCGGCGGGTTACCGGCCGTCGGCCACCCTGCCGTTCGGCGCCGAGTTCCGGCGGCAGGCATCCCGGCGGCGTACGCAGCTCGCGCTCGGGTTCATGGTGCTGCTGCCGCTGATCATCCTGATCGCCTTCCAGTTCGACACGGGCGACGACGACGACAACGGGCGCGGGGAGTTCGGCAGCCTGGTCGAGTTCGCCACCTCGGGCGGGCTGAACTTCACCCTGTTCACCATCTTCGTCTCGGCGTCGTTCCTGCTGGTCGTGGTGGTGGCGCTGTTCTTCGGGGACACGGTGGCCAGCGAGGCGAGCTGGGGCAGCCTGCGCTACCTGCTCGCGGTGCCGGTGCCCCGGGCCCGGCTGCTGACGGTGAAGCTGCTGGTCGCGCTCGTCTACTCGGCGTTGGCGCTGGCGCTGCTCGCCGGCACGGCCCTGCTGATCGGCACGTTGCGCTACGGGTGGGAGCCGCTGCGCAGCACCGTCGCCGCCCAGCTCGAACCGGGGGAGGGGCTGCTGCGGCTGCTGGGCGTGCTCGGCTACCTGGCCGTCGTACTCCTGGTCGTGGCCGGCCTGGCGTTCCTGCTGTCGGTGGTCACGGACGCCGCGCTCGGCGCGGTCGGCGGCGCGGTGCTGCTGTGGATCCTCTCCAGCATCCTCGACCAGATCACCGCGCTCGGCGCGCTGCGCGCGTTCCTGCCGACCCACTACGCCACCGCCTGGCTGGGGCTGCTGTCGACGCCGGTGCAGACCGACGACGTGGTACGCGGCGCCATCTCGGCGATCAGCTACACGACGCTGTTCTGGGGCCTCGCCTTCTGGCGCTTCACCCGCAAGGACGTCACCAGCTGACGTCCGGGCGGCTCAGAGCAGCGGCGGCACCGGGCTGCTCGACTCCGGGCCGCCCGGGTCCGAGGTGTCCGGCAGCGGCCGGGTCGGCGTCGGTGCCGGGTCGGTCGCCTTCTTCCAGGCGCTGACTCCGATCCGGCCCGTGTTGCCGAGATCGATCGGCCCGTCCAGGCCGACGAGCTGCGCGGGCCGGCCGGCGGCGGGTGCGATCTCCAGGCGCTCGCCGTCGGTGGCGACGACGGTCGGGTCGGTGACCAGGTTGCGCCAGAGCACGGCGGCGCCAGCCTGCTCGCCGGGGCGCAGGGTCAGCGGCCGGGGCGGGTCGTCGAAGCCCGACGTGATCTCCTTGGCCCCCTCGACCACCCGGACCGGTATCGGATTGCCGTCGCCGTCGAACAGGCGCAGCACCGGGTAACCGTCGAGCGGGTAGGGCTTCGTGCCGCAGTTGACCAGTCGCAGGCCGAGCGCGCGCAGACCCATCGCGGCGCTGCTGCCCGGCGACGTGATCCGTACGCCGGATGCCGGGCACTCGGTCGGCGTCGTGGTCGGCGCCCCTGTCGGCATGGCCCTTGGTATCGACGGCGGGGCCGGATCGACCGACGACGGTTCGGTCGCGGGGGAGCAGGCGCCGAGCAGGGCGAGGCCGACGATCGCGACCCCAACTGTCCGTGCCGGACCGGGAACTCCACCGGGCGAACGCGGTGCGGATCGGCGCGCGGGGACTGCCATCACCTGATCATCGCACCGGCCGGCGCCCGCCGAGCTCGGACACCCGCCCGCGGAACCCTGTCGCACCGTAAGGGTATGGCGCCTGTGAGTGAGAATCGGGTATGGCCACTCCGCCCGCCGTGCCGCAGCCCGAGCCGCCAGCCGAGCCGTCGTCCACGTCCGCGCCCGCACCGCCAGGCGAGCCGTCGCCCGTGTCTCCGCCCGTGTCGCCGGCCGAGCCGTCGTCCACGTCCCCGCCCGCACCGCCACCGGAGCAGTCGGCTGGGCAGTCGCCCAGGCCGGGAGCCTGGGCCGTGCTGGCGGATCAGCGACTGCCCGGGTTCCGCGGGCTTCCGCCGAAGCAGCGTGCGGTGTACGCGACCGCCGCCGCCGTCATCGTCGTGGTCGGCATGCTGTTCGCCTACCAGGCCAACTTCCTCCTGGACCGGTCGACGGCCACCGAGCGGGCCCGCTCGGACAGGCAGGCGCAGAAGGCGGTGGACCGTGAGCAACCCGCGTTCGTGTCCACCGTCACTCCCCTCGACTACGACCGGGACCTGCCCGAGGCCTTCACCGTGCTGCTCGACCGGTCGCTGACCGAAGGCGAACAGGCCACCCTCACCGCCCTGAACGGCGACGCGTCAGAGGTGTGGGAGTTCATGAAGCCGCTCGGCGGCCGGATGGTCGAGCACGCGTCCTATGTGGCGCCGCTCGAGGACGGCAACGAGAACCGCGGCGTTGCCCAGACGTTCGACCTGAACCTGAACAGCGATCGCGCCGCCGGACTCACGATCAACAACATGACCGCCGTCAAGGACTCGTGCCGCGTACCCACGGCGAAGACCGTCGTCACCGTCCCCCCGGCGGGTGCGGAGTCCCGGCAGGGCCTGCTGTGGGACCTGACCGGTGGGCCGACGGACAAGCCGCACGGCCCGTACGTCCTGGACGACGGCGAGCCGCAGGAGGGTCGGCTGTACTTCCGCCGCAACGTCGTCGAGCTGGGCAACGGTCAGTCGAACATGGCCTTCCGTATCCAGCCCGAGGTGTCCACCCACACCTGCGAGTGGCACATCGTCGCCTCCTACACCGACACGACCGGTTCCCATGAGCAACGCATCCCGAGCGGCACCGGCACGCTCACCACCGAGGCCGTCCCCTCGCAGCCCGTCCAGTACTTCGAGCGCGTCCCGACCTCGGGGTGGGGCTGCCTCGGCGAGGTGAGTCAGCAGGGTTGCCGGGCCACCGGATCCGTACGGCTACCGAGGCCACCGGCCCACCGACCGGTCCCACGCTGAGCCGGATGCTCGTCACGGCCGGAGCCCGCGCCGGCGGATCGGCCGGCTCGGGCTCGGGCTCGGTACGACCACCGGCGGGACGTCAGCGGGAACGGGGCCTGCGCTTGCGGGTGTCGGGGGAGTCCGGCGCGGTGCCGGAGTCGGCGGTGTCCCCGCCGTCGGACGCGTCGGAAACCCGGGCGTCGGTGTGGCTCAGCTCGGCCAGCGTCGTTCCCCTGAGCTGGTAGACGGCGGTACGCCGGATGCTCAGCTCGGCCATCGGGCCGTCCGCGGGCCGGGTCAGGTAGACCACTGTCGCCCTGCCGTCGCGCACGCTGACGCTCTCCACCGGCGTACGGTCGCCGAGGTCGACCTGGGCCTGGTAGTCCGGCTCGCCCTTGACGTTGCGCCAGGCGGCGAGGGTGAAGAAGCGGCCGGTGCCACCGCCGTCGAGCATGACCACGCCGATCGCGTCGCCCGCGCCGTCGCCGTCGAGGTCGCCGATGGCGCACGGCCGCTGCAACTCCACCGTCGTGCCGTCCCGGTCGGACCAGCGGCCGGCGGCGAGGCGGATCGGGGCGGCGTACCCGCGGTAGCGGACCCGGCTGCTGCCGATCCGGGTGTTGCGCAGTTCGGGGCAGGTGAGCTGGTCGCCGGCGTGGCGGGGGGCCGGGGTCGTCCGGGCGGCGTCGACGTCGTCCCGCTTCGCGCCGGTGCCGGCGGGCCGGTCGGCGGACCGGTCCCGCTTCTTCCGGTTGCCCGTGGAGCAGGCGGTGGTCAGCGCCAGCAGGCAGGCCATGGAGAGCGCCACCACCGGGACGAGCTTGCGACGCATTCGCGCGTTCCTTTCCGTCGATGTGCCTGCACCGTAACGGGAGCGCGCCAGGGGCGCGCCGTCGCTTCGTGGGAGCCCGGACGCGTTGCTCCCGCTGCGCGACGGCGGCGAGTTGGCAGGGTGGATCCGTACCGTCGAGGAGCGGCCGCCCCTGCGGCTCGGCGGCGACTGCGGGATCGCTCACATCCTGGGATCTGTCGTCGATCCGGGCGGCGTCGGTGCTTAAACTCGCAGGCACAACTGCATACCTCATCCAGAGGGGCTGAGGGATACGGCCCGACGACGCCCCGGCAACCACCCCGCGCGCTCACCGCAGAGCGACCGGCGGGGCAGGTGCCAATTCCGTCCCCGCCGCAGAGTGCGATGCGGGGAAAGATGAGAGGACTCTCGACATGACGTCGGCGTTCGCCGTCTCCGGCATCGACACCACCGCCAGCCCCGCCCGCGCCCTGGTCTGCCGCGCCTGTTCGGCCCGCTACCCGCTCGCCGCCCAGCACGCCTGCTACGAGTGTTTCGGCCCGCTGGAGGTCGACTACGACGCCGCCGCGCTGGCGGCGGTCACCCGGGAGCAGATCGAGGCCGGCCCGCAGAACATCTGGCGGTACGCCGCGCTGCTGCCCGCCGGCCAGGACCCGGCGACCAGGGTGACCCTCGACCCGGGCTTCACCCCGCTGGTCGCCGCCCCGCACCTCGCGGCCGAGCTGGGCATCACCGCTCCGCTCTGGGTCAAGGACGACAGCGGCAACCCGACCCACTCGTTCAAGGACCGGGTGGTCTCGGTCGCGCTGACCGCCGCCCGGGCGCTCGGCTTCCGCCGCTACGCCTGCGCCTCCACCGGCAACCTGGCCAACTCGGTCGCCGCGCACGCCGCCCGGGCCGGGGCGCCGTCGGTGGTCTTCATCCCCGGCGACCTGGAGCAGGGCAAGGTCGTCACGACCGCCGTCTACGGCGGCGAGCTGGTCGCCGTCGACGGCTCGTACGACGACGTGAACCGGCTCTGCGGCGAGCTGGTGGAGACGGACGAGTTCGAGGACACCGCGTTCGTCAACGTCAACGTCCGCCCCTACTACGCGGAGGGGTCGAAGACGCTCGGCTACGAGGTGGCCGAGCAGCTCGGCTGGCGGATCCCGGCCCAGGTGGTCATCCCGATGGCCTCCGGGGAGCTGCTCACCAAGATCGACAAGGCGTTCGCCGAGCTGGTCGAGATCGGGCTGGTCGAGGCGCCGGCCGGCGGCTGGAAGGTCTTCGGCGCCCAGTCGGCCGGCTGCAACCCGATCGCCGCCGCCCTGCACGCCGACACCGACACGATCACCCCGGTCAAGCCGACGGGCATCGCCAAGTCGCTGAACATCGGCGACCCGGCCGCCGGCCTCTACGCGTTGGAGGCGGTGCGCCGCACCGGGGGCTGGATGGAGTACGTCGACGACGACGAGATCCGCGCCGGCATCCGGCTGCTGGCCCGCACCACCGGCGTGTTCGCCGAGACCGCCGGCGGGGTGACGGTGGCGGTGCTGCGCAAGCTGGTCGAGTCCGGCCGGCTCGACCCGACCGCGGAGACCGTCGTCTTCAACACCGGTGAGGGGCTCAAGACCCTCGACGCGATCGCCGCCCAGGCCGGCCCCACCCACCGGATCAGGCCCTCGCTGCGCGCCGCCCGCGACGCCGGCCTCCTCGGCTGAGCTCCGAGGCCGGTGACCGCTCGCGGCTCAGCCGCCGGCCCGGCCCGCCCCGGCGCCGGTCGCGCGCCTCGCCTCGACGTCGGCCACCCGGTCCGGTCTGCCACCGGCCGGCGTGGACACGCCGTGCAGGTGGCGCGCGACCGTCGCCGCGACCTGACGGAAGGCGAGCACGGCGGCACGGCGGTCGTGCCGTCGGGCAGCCGCGACGAAGGGCACCGGGGCGACCTCGGACAGCTCCACGAAGCGCAGCTCCGCGAGGGGCGAGAGCCCGCGTGCCGTGCGGGGGCCCACGGCCACCACCGACGGGTCCTGGAGGATCAGGTACGCCATCTCCGCCGGCGAGGTGACCGTCACCCCGCGCTGCTGCGGCGGGCAGCCGTCGCGGTAGTCGTTGAGCAGCCAGTAGTCGCGGATCGTCGGCACGTCCTCGATCCGGGGCATGGCCAGCGTGAGCACGTCCGCCAGCGACACCGCCGCCCCGGCGTCGGCCAGGGGATTCCGGGCGCTCAGCGCGAGGACGCGGGGCTCGGCGAACAGCACCGTCCAGTCGTGCCGTTCGGGGTCCAGCGGCAGCCGGGTGAGCGCCACGTCGATCTGGTCCTCCAGCAGGGCGGTGTACAGCCCGCCCACGGTCAGTTCGCGCAGGACCAGCCGTACCTCGGGGGCGGCCCGCTGCCAGGCGGGCAGGATCGACGCGATGAGGTCGCCCGCCCCGCCGGCGCTGAAGCCGACGCGTAGCGTGCCGTCGCCGGTGCCGACGGTGTCCCGGGCCGCCCGTACGCCGTCGGCGACCTCGACCACGGCCCGCCGGGCCGGTTCGAGCAGCGCGGATCCGGCCTCGGTGAGTCGGACGCCCGCCGGCTCCCGGTGGAACAGCGGCGCGCGCACCGCCCGCTCCAGGGCGCGGATCTGCTGGCTCAGCGTCGGCTGACTGACGTGTAGCAGCGCGGCGGCGCGGGTGACGGACCGCTCCTCGGCGACGGCGAGGAAGTACCGGAGTTGACGTAGTTCCACCATGACGATCCCCCTTGCCCGACCCCCGCGGGCATCGACGATCAGAAGATCTACCAGCACTCATAGGTCCGTCCTATGGCCCATCGTTGTCGCGTCTTGGACAGCCCTCCCGACCCGGCCGAAGAATCTGCAGGTGGCGGTACCCGGAACCTCCCGGGGTCCACCGCCGCCTGTCACATAGGCGACGAATTGCGATCGGCCGCGACCACCCGGCCGGCACGAGAGGGGTTCCCATGAACGCAGCACCGGCCCGCGTCACCCGGGCGGCCGTGACCGCCTTCACCATGCTGGCCGCCTCACTCGGTGTGGTGGCCCTCGGCGCCACGCCGGCGGCGGCCGGGACGCTGGACAAGTACACCGTCAGCAAGTCGTCGAGCAGCTTCGACGGCGGCTGCGTGGCGGAGTCGACCGTGAGCTACTGGCCCGGCACCGACACCGCGACGTTCACCACCACGGTCCGCAACCCGTACCTGTTCGCGGCGTGCCGGGTGAACACCCGCCTGTACGTGCAGGGCGCCACCACCCAGTGGACCAGCGCCACGCACTACACGATGGCGTGTGGGATCACCGACACGACGTGCGCGTCCACCCAGACCACGACCGGCACCTACTACGCCGCCACGCCGAGCCTGACGGCGTACGTGGACAGCGTCAACGACGCGCTGGAGGCGATGGGCCTGGAGCGGTCGATGACCCGCAAGAAGGCGGTCGAGTCGATCTCGATCGAGTTCAGCAAGGCGGGCTGACGCGGCGAACGGGGCGGCCGGCAACCCACGGGGCGCCGGCCGCCCCGTTGCCGTCACGGGACGGCCCCCGGTGACGTGTCCGACGGCCACCGTGGGCGCCGCCCGGTCCATCCGGAGTTCCGGGCAGGTCAGGGGTGCGAAGCGCAAGATCGCGTGGGGCGGCCGGGAGGAACGGGGGAGGGGCGACTCACCCGGACGGGGGATCGGGTCGATCCGCCGGGTAACTGGCTTTTCGCTGTGAGTGCGGAAAACGCGCCGACAAGGACTTGACGGCAGGAACCGGGCGGCGCAAGATGCTTCGTGCGGGAGGGCGTCTCGCCGGAGACTTTGAGTTCTTGCGACCCAACGCCGGAGGCGTTGTGCGAGTGTCCCTCCCGACCAACGTCCGATCGGGCCAGCGGTTAAATCGCTGGCCCGATCGTCGTTTCCGGGCCACCCTCGGGGCATGAGCATCACGATCGCGCCGATCGACGCCGCCGATCAGGCCGCGATCGATGCGGCCTACCGGATCGGGGCGGCGGCCAACGACGCCGACCTGCCGGACTTCCCGCCCTTCTGCCGGCGGCGCTTCGAGGCCGCGATCCGGCACCCGATGCCCGGCAACGCCGCGATCTGGGCGCTGGCCCGGCTCGACGGCGTGCCGGCCGGCTACCTCGCGCTGGACCTGCCGCAGCTCGACAACACCGAGAACGCCACCGCCGACCTGATCGTGGACCCGGCCCACCGGCGTCGCGGGGTGGGCCGGGCGCTGCACGAGCACGCCGTACGGCTGCTGCGCGAGCGGGGCCGCAAGCGGGTGCTGGGGATGGCGGTCGGCGCGCTGCCCGGCGGCCCGCCCCGGCCCGAGGCCGGCGCCGCCTTCGCCGCGTCGACCGGCGCGCGGCCGGCGCTGGCCGAGATCCGCAGCCGGCTCGACACCACCCGGCTCGACCACGACGGGCTGGACGCCGCGCTGGCCGACGCCCGCACCCGGGCCGACGGCTACCGCGTCCTCCGCTGGCAGGGGAGCACCCCCGACGAGCACGTCGCCGACATCGCCTACCTCGACGGCCGGCTGATGGCCGACGCGCCCCTCGGCGACGTGGAGTGGGAGCCCGAGCGGATCGACGTCGAACGGGTCCGCGGCATCGAGCGGGCGCTGGAGGCGCGGGGGCGGCGGCGCTACCACACGGCGGTGCGCCACGAGGCGTCCGGCCAGGTGGCCGCCTGGACCCTGCTCGACGTGGGCCCCTCCGCCGACTGGCACGCGTTCCAGCAGATCACCATCGTCGACCCCGCTCACCGGGGGCACCGGCTCGGCCTGCTCGTCAAGATCGAGAACCTGCGGCACCTGCTCGCCCACGAGCCGGCGGTGCGCGCGATCGACACCTTCAACGCGGCCGAGAACAGCTACATGATCACGATCAACGAGCAGCTCGGCTTCCGCCGGGTCGACGGCTGGACCGACTGGCAGCTCACGATCTGAGTTGTGACACGGCCCTACTGATCCTGGGGCTTCCTGTTGCATGATGGCGGGCATGACGGAGACCCCGCACCCCCTGTACGACAGGCACGCCGACACCCTGACCCGTGCGCTGACCGCGATCACGGAGCGCGGGTACTGGTCCGCCTACCCCGAGTCGCCCAGCCCACGGGTCTACGGCGAGACCGCCGCCGCCGACGGCAAGGCCGCCTTCGAGGCGTACCTCGGCGGCGACTTCCCCCTCGACCAGCCGGGCGCCGGCGACCGGGTCGCCACCGAGACCAGCCCGTTCGGCGTCGAGCTGGGCGTCCGCTACCCGCACGCCGGGGCCGACGAGCTGGTCGCCGCCGCCTCCGCCGCCCTGCCGAGCTGGCGTGACGCCGGCCCGCAGACCCGGGTGGGCGTCTGCCTGGAGATCCTCGACCGGCTGCACAAGCACATCTTCGAGCTGGCCAACGCGGTGCAGTTCACCAGCGGCCAGGCGTTCGTGATGGCCTTCCAGGCCGGCGGCGCGCACGCGCTGGACCGCGCGCTGGAGGCGGTCGCCTACGCGTACGCGGAGATGACCCGGCACCCGGGGACGGCGGGCTGGGAGAAGGCCGCCGGCAAGGGCGACCCGCTGCGGATGACCAAGACCTTCCACGTGGTGCCCCGCGGCGTGGCGCTGGTGATCGGCTGCAACACCTTCCCGACCTGGAACTCGTACCCGGGGCTGTTCGCCTCGCTGGTCACCGGCAACCCGGTGGTCGTCAAGCCGCACCCGCGCGCGGTGCTGCCGCTGGCCATCACCGCCCGGTACGCCCGGGAGGTGCTCGCCGAGGCCGGCTTCGACCCGAACCTGGTGCTGCTCGCCCCCGAGGCCCCCGGCGAGAAGCTCGCCTCCACGCTGGCCCTGCACCCGGCGGTGAAGATCGTCGACTTCACGGGTTCCACCGAGTACGGCGACTGGCTGGAGGCCAACGCCCGGCAGGCGGCGGTCTACACCGAGAAGGCCGGCCTGAACACGGTGGTGGTCGACTCCACCGACGACTTCGCCGGGATGTGCCGCAACCTCGGCTTCACGCTGACCCTCTACAGCGGCCAGATGTGCACCACCTCGCAGAACGTCCTCATCCCCGCCGGGGGGATCGCCACCGACCAGGGGCACAAGAGCTTCGACGAGGTGGCCGGCGGGATCGCCGCCGCGATCGGCAAGCTCACCGCCGACCCGGCGCGCGGGGTGGAACTCACCGGCGCGATCGTCAACGACGGGGTGCTGGAGCGCCTCGACGAGGTCACCAAGGTCGGCGAGACGGTGCTGGAGTCGCGTACGGTCGAGCACCCGGCCTTCCCCGGCGCGGTGGTCCGCACCCCGACTCTGGTCAAGCTGGCGGCCGACGACACGGCGACCTACTCGAAGGAGTGGTTCGGGCCGATCTCGTTCGCCATCGCGACCGACTCGACGGCGCACAGCCTGGAGATCCTGCGGTCGACGGTCGGCGAGAAGGGCGCGCTCACCGCGGCGGTCTACTCCACCGACGAGGCGGTCCTCGACGCGGCCGAGGCGGCGGCGATCGAGGTCGGGGTGCACCTGTCCTGCAACCTGACCGGCGGGGTCTTCGTGAACCAGTCGGCGGCCTTCTCCGACTTCCACGGCAGCGGCGCGAACGCGGCGGCCAACTCCGCGCTCACCGACGGCGCCTACGTGGCCAACCGGTTCCGCATCGTGCAGTCCCGTCGGCACGCCTGAGTCGCGGTTGGGGTTTCCGGGGCGGGCTGCCCCGGAAACCCTCCCGTGTCAGGCGGCGCGGCGCATCTGGAGTTCGGTGAGCGCCGGCACGGTGGGGTGCGGCACGCGTACGCCGGTGTCGACGAAGCCCAGCCGCCGGTAGGCGCGGTAGGCCCGGTCGTTGCCGACCACCACCTCCAGCATCAGCTCGGGCCGGCCGCACTTCCGGGACCAGGCGGCCACCGCCTCGACCAGCTCGCCGAGCAGGCCGGTGCCGCGCCAGGACGGGGTGACGTAGACGGCGTAGACGACGGTCAGCCCGGGCTCCTCCGGGGTCACCGTGCCCCCGGCGTGCCCGACCAGCCGGCCGCCGGGGTCCGCGACGAACTGCGCGGTGTCCGCGCCGGCCGACACGTACGCGATCCGGGCCGCGTAGTCGGCGTGCGGCCGGGCCGCCGCGTTGGCGAGGGTCTCCAGGAAGGCCAGCGGCGCGTCGGCGAGCATCTCCAGCCGCAGCGCCCGCATCCGGGCGGCGTCCTCGGGCCGGACCCGCCGGATCTCCGCGCGCCGGGTGCCCGCCGACCCCCGCCCCGGCCCGTCCGGCGTCCTCGTCATGCCGAATGCCTACCACAGCGACGGATGACGATGCCCCTCGATCGGAATATGCCCGATTTGGGGTCGTGCGCCGTCGTCACGCCTCGTGTAGCGTGCGATTTCGGTCACCGATTTCAGCGGCCTCCCCGACCGCGGTTCGGTGGTCCTCCGGTGCCGGTCCGCCGGTCTCCGGGTTGTGGAACGCCGTGCAGAGTGAGGAAGTGGACCGTGGCACAGGGCACCGTTAAGTGGTTCAACGCCGAAAAGGGCTACGGCTTCATCGCCGTCGACGGCGGGCAGGACGTCTTCGTCCACTTCTCCGCGATCGAGATGGACGGCTACAAGGCGCTGGACGACGGCCAGCGGGTGGAGTTCGAGATCGCCCAGGGCCAGAAGGGGCCCCAGGCCGAGCGCGTACGCGTCATCGCCTGACCCCGTCCGCCACAGACCGGGCCCTTCCGCCGCCGACCGCCCCGCGCGGCGGCTCCAACGACATCCGTCGATCTGTGTGCTCGGCGCGCCTGCGGGCCGCTCCGGCGGGTGAGCCGGTCGGGTGACCCGCTTCGACACCTGGGTTCGGCGGGCGGGATGGTGGCGTGTGGTGGGCGCTGTCGAGCTGCCCCGTCTGTAGGACCACCCCGTCTCTGTAGGAGCATGCCTCGCATCCGGCTCGGCCGCCTGCGAGGCATGGCGTGCCCCATCTGTGAGGGCAGCTCGACAGGGGCCGGGCAGCGGCACCGGTGGGGCCGGTTCCGGGGTGTGACCCGCGGCATCGTTGGGCGGAACCCTGGCCGGGGCGGGCCGTGGTCGTGGTTCGTGGGCCTGGTTCGTGGTCGTGGTTCGTGGTTCGTGGCGTGGCACCCCGGACTGCGGTTACGGTCGCCAGGCAGGGAAGATCGTGAGCCGGTTCAGCCGTCGCTGAGGAGGGTTCATGTCCGACCAGCCACCCCAGGCCACGCCTCCGTCGGGGGATCCGGACCCCGCCACGGCCGGCGGTGCGAGCGCGCCGCAGCCGCAGGGGTGGGTCTTCCCGCCCACCGGCGGGTTCCCGGCCGGCTCCGGCCCGTACGGCGGGCAGCCGTGGTATCCGGGCGCGCCGGTCGTGTACCCGGGGCAGCCGGTCCACGGGTGGTACCCGCCCGGCCACGGCCTCGACCCGGCCGACCCGCTGGTCACCCCGCCGGGCGGAGGCGTGAGCGGCTGGTTCGACCGGTGCGTCGGCGCGGTGCGCCGGGGCTGGAAGCCGCTGCTGCCGATCCTGCTGCTCACCCAGGTGCTGCCGGCCGTGGTGCTGTCGGTGCTCGCGCTGGTGGTCGACCCGTCGGCCCGGTGGAACGAGTCGATGGCCGACGACCCGGCCGCGCTGCCCGACACCTTCCTGGCCGACCTGGGCACCATGATGGCCGTGCTGATCGGCGGGGCCCTGCTCTTCGGCCTGGTGCAGAGCCTCGGCTGGGCCGCCGGCACCTGGGTGGTCGCCCGGCAGGCGGCCGGCCAGCCGGTGACCGTCGGCGCCGCGCTGGGCTACGGCCTGCGCCGGGCGCCGGGCCTCTGGGGCTGGACCCTGCTGATGAGCGTGATCATCGGGCTCGGGGTGTGCTTCTGCGTCATCCCCGGCATCTACTTCGCCTTCGCGCTGAGCATGGCCGGCCCGGTCTACCTCTTCGAGCGGCAGCACCCGATCGGCCGCTCGTACCGGATGTTCCACGACCGGCTGGGCCTGCTGCTCGGCCGGGTGGCGCTCGTCGCGGCGGCGGTGATCGTCGGGGGCGGGGCGGCCGGCCTGGTGGAGGGTATCGGCTCGCTGCCGTTCGGCGTCACCCCGCTGGAGTCGCCGGGCACGGCGGTGGGCGCGATCGCGGTGGCGGTGCTCGGCGGCGTGCTGGGCCTGCCCGCCCACCTCGCCCAGCTGGTCGGCCTGGTCGCCACGTACGCCGAGCAGCGCGCCCACGAGGGGCCGGTGGACAGCACACGGCTGGCCGGTGAACTCGGCTGAGCGGGGCGGGTGTGCTTGCACTCGGCAGGGGAGAGTGCTAAACAAGTCATTGGCACTCGCATACCGTGAGTGCCAATGGTCGGGGCGGTAGGGCCACGGCCGCACGGGCGTCCACACGCCGGTGCGGCACATGGCCGGTCGTCGCGGGCTATCCGGCCCGGCCGAGGAGACGTCGTCGTCGCCAGGTGGCGACGTCCCCAAGGTGCGTACACCAGGCGGCCCATCCGGGACACAACCTCCGGGTGGCCCGTGAGTGTCCAGGAGGACAACGCCGTATGGCCAAGATGATCGCGTTCGACGAAGAGGCGCGCCGGGGCCTCGAGCGGGGCATGAACCAGCTCGCCGACGCCGTGAAGGTGACCCTCGGCCCCAAGGGCCGCAACGTCGTGCTCGAGAAGAAGTGGGGTGCCCCCACCATCACCAACGATGGTGTGAGCATCGCCAAGGAGATCGAGCTCGAGGACCCCTACGAGAAGATCGGCGCCGAGCTGGTCAAGGAGGTCGCCAAGAAGACCGACGACGTGGCCGGTGACGGCACGACGACGGCGACCGTCCTGGCCCAGGCCCTCGTCCGCGAGGGTCTGCGCAACGTGGCCGCCGGTGCCAACCCGATGGCCCTGAAGCGGGGCATCGAGGCTGCCGTGGCCAGCGTCTCGGAGGAGCTGTCCAAGCTCGCCAAGGACGTCGAGACCAAGGAGCAGATCGCCTCCACCGCCTCCATCTCCGCCGGTGACAGCACCGTCGGCGAGATCATCGCCGAGGCGATGGACAAGGTCGGCAAGGAAGGCGTCATCACCGTCGAGGAGAGCAACACCTTCGGCCTGGAGCTGGAGCTCACCGAGGGTATGCGCTTCGACAAGGGCTACATCTCGGCCTACTTCATGACCGACCCGGAGCGCATGGAGGCCGTCTTCGACGACCCCTACCTCCTGATCGTCAACAGCAAGATCTCGTCGGTCAAGGACCTGCTCCCGATCCTCGAGAAGGTCATGCAGTCGGGCAAGCCGCTGCTGATCATCGCCGAGGACATCGAGGGCGAGGCCCTGGCCACCCTGGTCGTCAACAAGGTCCGGGGCACCTTCAAGTCGGTCGCCGTCAAGGCGCCGGGCTTCGGTGACCGCCGCAAGGCCATGCTGGCCGACATCGCCATCCTCACCGGTGGCCAGGTCATCAGCGAGGAGGTCGGCCTCAAGCTGGACGCCGTCGGCCTCGACATGCTGGGCCGCGCCCGCAAGGTCGTGGTGACCAAGGACGAGACCACCATCGTCGACGGTGCCGGCGACGCCGAGCAGATCCAGGGCCGGGTCAACCAGATCCGGGCCGAGATCGACAAGAGCGACTCCGACTACGACCGCGAGAAGCTGCAGGAGCGGCTGGCCAAGCTGGCCGGCGGCGTCGCGGTGATCAAGGTCGGCGCGGCCACCGAGGTCGAGCTGAAGGAGCGCAAGCACCGTATCGAGGACGCCGTCCGCAACGCGAAGGCCGCCGTCGAGGAGGGCATCGTCCCGGGTGGTGGCGTCGCGCTGGTGCAGGCCGGCAAGACCGCCTTCGACAAGCTGGACCTGACCGGCGACGAGGCGACCGGCGCGCAGATCGTCAAGATCGCGCTGGACGCCCCGCTGCGGCAGATCGCCGTCAACGCCGGCCTCGAGGGCGGCGTGGTCGTCGAGCACGTCCGCAACATCGAGCCGGGTCACGGCCTCAACGCCGCCAACGGCGAGTACGTCGACCTGCTGGCCGCGGGCATCATCGACCCGGCCAAGGTGACCCGTTCGGCGCTGCAGAACGCCTCGTCGATCGCGGCGCTCTTCCTCACCACCGAGGCCGTCGTGGCGGACAAGCCGGAGAAGGCCCCGGCCGCCCCGGCTGGTCCGGGTGGCGGGGACATGGACTTCTGAGTCCAGCTCCACGTACGCCGGAAGGGGCGGGCCGCGTCAGCGGTCCGCCCCTTCCGCCGTCAGGTCGGCAGTGGCCGTTGGTTGCGTCTCTTCTGCGCCCGGCCGTACGGCTGCGGGATCTGGACCGGCTCGTCGACCAGCGTCACCGGCTCGTCGGTCGGCTCGTCGGCGCCGCTCATCTCCGCCTGCTGCTCGGCGTCGCCGTAGTCGAGCCGGTCGAACGGCAACGGGCCGGGGCGTTCGTCGTCCGTGGTCATGGCTGCCTCCTCTACCGAAACGGTAGGGGGCGTCGATCAAAGATGGGGGCGAATGGGGTTATCGACGTCTATATCCCCTTCGCCCCCATCTGTCACTCCCCGAGCGTCCTGCGGTACAGGAAGAAGACCCGCTCGATCCGGGCGCCCGCGCTGCCCGAATAGAACGGCACCGGCCCCACCCAGCCGATCTGCGCCGCCGTCACGCCCGCCGCCCGCTGGTCGCGCAGGCAGCGGCGCAGCAGCACCCCGCCGATCCCCGAGCCCTCCGCCGCCGGGGCGGTGCCCATCGGCCCGAACCAGCTCGGCCGGGACGACCCGTACGCGGCGAAGCCGAGCACCTCGCCGTCGCGCTCGGCCAGGTGGCAGCCCGCCCCCTCCCGGCCCACCGAGCCGGCCAGCTCCGCGTCCCAGGCGCCGCCGAACGTGGCGCGGGCGAACTCCGCCAGCGCCGGCAGGTCGGCCGGCTCGGCGCGGCGGACCGAGACGCCCCGGCCGGCCAGCCGTGCCTCCGCCGCCGCCGTGGAGCGCAACGCGGGGGAGTCGTCGTACGACAGGTCGGCGGTCATGTTCCACGCCGTCCGGTCCTGCCGGTAGCCGAGCGCCAGCGCGGCGCAGACCGCCGGGGTGTAGCGCACGTCGATCCCGGGCCAGGCGTAGTACGGCGGGTTGCCCGCCAGCAGCACCTCGGCCGCGCCGAGACCGGCCAGGGTCCGCTCGGCGGACGACAGCAGCGCCCGCCCGACGCCCCGGCGCCGGTGGTCGGGGTGCACCGCCACGAGGTCCACGTGCCCGAGCCCGGCGTCCCGCCCCGACAGGGAGCAGACCAGCGCCCCGACCAGCTCCGCCCCCCGGTACGCGCCCAGCGCGACGACCGGCCGGTCGGTGGCCGCCCGGGCCCAGAGCGCGGCCACGAGGGCCGGCGCCTCGGCGGCGTCCTCGGGCAGGTCCAGCGCCCGGCGGCACAGCTCCACCACGGCGGGCGCCCGGTCGGCGGTCAGCTCGACGATCTCCGCATCCATGGTCGCCGACCCTAGAGCACGGGGTGCGGGGGAGGGCAAGGGCCGCTCACCCGCGGGCCGCCCGCACCGCCGCGTACGCGTCGACCAGGCCGGCGCCGGTGATGTTCGCGTCGCCGCCGCAGGTCTCCGTCCGGGAGGCGTACGTCGCCGGGGTCGCCGTGTCCCGCAGGATCTGCCGGGTGCGCGGCAGGTCGCCCACCAGCGCCGGGTTGGCCGACCACATCAGCGCCACGACGCCGGCCACCTGCGGGGTCGCCATCGAGGTGCCGCTCATGGTGGCGTACCCGCCGCCGGGCATCGCCGACAGCACCTCCTTGCCGGGGGCGACCAGGTCCGGCTTCGCCGCCCCCGGCACCGGTCCGCGGGACGAGAAGTCGGTGACCCGGCGCCGCTGGTCCACCGCGCCGACGGTCAGCACGTCCGCGTACGGCGCGGGCGGGTCGTCGATCGAGCCGCAGTACGGGCCGGTGTTGCCGGCGGCGGCGACGACCAGGATGCCGGCGGCCTCCAGGGCGGCGGTGGCCGGCCGGAGTGCGCGCGGGTCGCAGCCCTCGATCGGCGGGCAGCCCCACGAGTTGGTGAGGATCTCCGGGGCGCGCGCCGGGCGCCCGTCCGTGAACGGGTTCCCGCCGGGCGGGAAGGGCGCCAGCATGAACTGGAGGCAGTCCAGGTAGTACCCGGGATTGCCCAGGTTGCGGTCCAGGTTGACGCAGCCCACCCACTGTGCGCCCGGGGCCACCCCGATCCCCCCTCGGCCCACCGCGCTGCCCACGGTGTGCGTGCCGTGCCCGCCCTGGTCGATCGGGGAGCGGGTGCCGTCCCACGGGTCGTACCAGGAGTCGTCGCCGCCCCGGAAGCCGGCGGCCAGCGCCGGGTGCCCGCCGTCCACCCCGGAGTCGGAGCTGCCCACCACGATCCCGGTGCCGTCCACCCCGAGCTGCGACCAGACGCGGTCCGCGCCGAGCATCCGGACGTTCCACTCCGGGCCGGCCGGCGCGGGCGCGGTGCCCCGACTGCGGCCGGCCGGCGCGGGCAGCGGCCGCACCCGCTGGCTGACCAGCACCCGGGCCACCTCCGGCCGGCGGGACAGCCAGGCCCGCACCGCCGGCCCGCCGTCCACCTCGACCGCGTTGACCAGGTAGTAGGGGGTGTGGTCCAGCCGCAGCCGGCGCAGGTCCCGGCGCAGGTCGGCCTGGGTCCGCTCGGCGGTGTCGACCAGCCGCCGGTAGACCTCGCCGGCCCGCGCGTCCCGGCCGGCCCGCCCGGCCGTCGCCGGCACCCCGTCCAGGTCGGCCTGCTCGCGCAGCACCACGAACAGCCGCTCGCCGTGCAGGCCGGGCTGGCCCGCGCCGACGGCCACCGCGCCGACCGCGACCAGCAGGGCCGCGGCGGTCACCCCGGCCACCCGCCGGCTCGGCCGCCGGTTGCGGGGCCGGGCCAGCAGCACGCCGTACGCCACGGCGAGCACGGCCGCGACGGCGAGCCCGGCGCCGGCGGCGGCCGCCACCCAGAACGGCACGTCTCGGGTGGTGGTCAGGACGAGGGTGATCTCCTCGGGATCGGTGAAGGCCAGCGGGCCGAACACGGCGAGACCGACCAGCCAGCGGGTGGCGGCGCGGACCCCGGCCGCGCCGGCCCGCCCGCCCGGCCCGTCCCCGGCGGCGCCCGACGGGTCGGCGGGGGCGGTGTCCGGCGGGCCGGCCGGCACCGTGCCCGGCGGCGCGGCCGGGGTGGCGGCGGCCGGGCGGCGGGCCGCCGCGTGCAGGGCGGCCAGCGCGAAGCCGGCCGGCGGCAGGGTCAGCAGCAGGGGCAGTTGGGCCCCGGACTGCCCGACCCCGGCGGCGAGGACGAGCAGCGCGACCCCGGCGACCAGCCCGCCGACCAGCACCAGCCGGGCCGGCCGGGGCGGCTCGCCGACGGCGAAGCGGGACCAGAAGGCGTCGTCCAGCAGCGCCCCGGCCAGCGCGCCCAGGGCGGCGGCGGCGAGCCCGGCGAGCACCGTCTCCAGTAGCCCGCCGAGCGCCCCCAGCCAGACCCACGGCAGCAGCAGCGCCAGCCCGCCGGCCACCCCGAGCAGGGTGGCGGTCGGGGCGGAGGGCCGGCGCGGGGCGGCGGCGCGCCGGGCGAGCGCCCGCAGGACGAGGGCGGCCAGGGCGGCCGTGGCGGCGAGCGCCGCGAGGTACGCCTCGTGGTGCACCGGCGGGAGCGCCCGGAGCAGCCCCAGCGCGCCGAGCCCGAGTGCCGCGGCCAGCCAGGCCCGGCCGGTGGCGCGGACCGCCGCCGAGCGGGGCAGCAGGGCGAGCGACAGCGCGGGCGCGCCGACCAGCAGCACGGTGAACAGCACCGTCGCCGGCCAGAGCCACACCACGCGGTCCAGCCCGGAGGCCAGCATGATCTGGTCGGCCAGCCACCCGCCGAGCTGGCCGACCACCACGAACCCGACCGTCCAGCAGCCGGCGACCACCGCCGCCACCACCGGCCACGGACTCGACCGGGCGGGCGCGGCCGGCGGGAGCGGGGCGGGCTGACCAGCGGGGAACGGGGGGCCGATCTCCATTCCTCAGACAGTACGGCGCGGACGGTGTGTGCCGCCGGTGTGGCCGTGACGGTTACCGTGGACGGGTGCGCGACCCCAACGTCTCCCGAACCGAGGCCAGCCAGCTCTCCCCGGAGCGCCGGGCCACCGACCTGCGCCGCCTGCGGGCCGAGCGCTTCGACGTGCTGGTCATCGGCGGTGGGGTGACCGGGGCGGGCGCCGCCCTCGACGCGGCCTCGCGCGGGCTGAAGGTGGCCCTGGTGGAGGCGCGCGACTACGCCGCCGGCACCTCCAGCCGTTCCAGCAAGCTGATCCACGGCGGCCTGCGCTACCTGGAGCAACTGGAGTTCCACCTGGTGCACGAGGCGCTCACCGAACGCGGCCTGCTCGCCACCCGGCTCGCCCCGCACCTGGTGCGGCCGGTGCCCATCCTGGTCCCGCTGCCCGGCGGGCGCGGCGCGCGCGACCTGCCCGGCCGGCTGTTCCGCCGCTCCTACTACGGCGCCGGAGTGGCGGCGTACGACGCCTTCGCCGGGATCTTCGGCGGCGGCCGGGGCATGCCGCTGCACCGCCACCTGACCCGCGAGGGTGCCCGCCGGGTCTTCCCCAGCCTGCGGCCCGACGCGCTGGCCGGCGCGATCCGCTACTACGACGGGCAGGTCGACGACGCCCGGCTGGTGGTGACCCTGGCCCGCACCGCGGCCAGCCTCGGCGCGACCGTGGTGCCCAGCGCCCGGGCGGTCGGGCTGATCCGGCAGGCCCGCGAGGTCACCGGCGTCCGGGTCCGCGACCTGGAGGCGCCGGCCGGCTCCCCGGACGCCGAGTTCGAGGTGCGCGCCCGCACCGTCATCGCCGCCACCGGCGTGTGGAGCGACGACATGTCCCGGATGCTGAACGACGTCGGGCTGCGCCCCGGCATCCGCGTCCGGGCCTCCAAGGGCGTGCACCTGGTGGTGCCCCGCTCGGCGATCACCGGCGAGGCGGGGCTGATCCTGCGTACGGCGACCAGCGTGCTCTTCGTCATCCCGTGGGGCGGGCACTGGATCATCGGCACCACCGACACCGACTGGCGGCTCGACCGGTCCCACCCGGCCGCCTCCGCCCGGGACATCGAATACCTGCTGGAGCAGGTCAACACCGTGCTGGACCGGCCGCTCACCACGGCCGACATCGAGGGCGTCTACGCCGGGCTGCGGCCGCTGCTGGCCGGCGAGGCCGACTCCACCTCGAAACTGTCCCGCGAGCACGCCGTCTTCGAGCCGATGCTCGGGCTGCTGCTGGTCGCCGGCGGCAAGTACACGACGTACCGGGTGATGGCCTCGGACGTGGTCGACCGGGCCGCCCACCGGCTCGGCGCCGTACGCCCCTCGCGTACCGCCGACCTGCCGCTGCTGGGCGCGGACGGCTACCCGGCGATGTGGCGGGGCCGGGCGGACCTGGCCCGCCGGCACGGGATGCCGGTCGGGGTGGTCGAGCACCTGCTGGAGCGCTACGGCACCCTCACCCTGGACCTGCTCGCGCTGGTCGACGCCGACCCGCTGCTCGCCTCCCCGCTGGCCGGTGCCCCGGAATACCTCGCGGCCGAGGTGACGTACGCGGCCCGGGCGGAGGGGGCGCTGCACCTGGAGGACGTGCTCACCCGGCGGACCCGGATCTCCTTCGAGACCGCGCACCGCGGCCTGGAGTCGGCCGGGCACGCCGCCGAACTGATGGGCGCGGTGCTCGGTTGGGACGAGGCCACCCGGGCCCGCGAGGTGGAGCACTACCGGGCCAGGGTGGAGGCGGAACGCCAGTCCCAGCTGATGCCCGACGACGCCACGGCGGACGCCGCCCGGCTCGGCGCGCCCGACGTCCGGGGCTTCGCGGCCGACCGTGGCTCGGACGACGATCCCGTCGAGCTACCGTCGTCGTCCCGCTGACCGATCCCCCACCGCTACCTTCGACGGCCGACCGCCGACTGACCCCGCGCCGCCCCGCTCCGCCGCGCCTGCGGTGTCCCGCCGCCCCGCGCGGCGCCCCGCCACCCCTGCGGGGCTCCCGCCGCGCGTCGCCCCGTCGGCGCCCCCGGCCGGGGCCGGTCAGAGGACCTTGCCGGGGTTGAGCAGGCCGGTCGGGTCGAGCGCGGCCTTGATCGCCTGATGCACGGCGACGCCCACCGGGCCGATCTCGCGGGCCAGCCAGTCCCGCTTGAGCAGGCCCACGCCGTGCTCGCCGGTGCAGGTGCCGCCCAGCTCCAGGCCGAGTCGCATGATCTCGTCGAAGGCGCGCCGGCCGCGTTCCAGGCTCGCCGGGTCGGCCCGGTCCACCACGATGTTCGGGTGCATGTTGCCGTCGCCGGCGTGACCGACGACGCCGATCGGCACGTCGCACTCCGCCGCGATCCGGGCCACCCCGTCCAGCAGCGCCGCCAGCGCGCCCCGGGGCACCGCCACGTCGTCGATGACCAGGCCGCCGTTGCCGCCCGGGTAGGCGTCCGCGGCGAACTTCTCCATGGCCGGGTGCGCGAGCCGGCGGGCCTGCAACAGGGCGGCCGCCTCCACGGCGTCGGTGGCCGCGTAGACCTCGTCGGCGCCGGCCGCCTCGCAGACCGCGGCCAGCCCGGCCAGGTCGTCGGCCGCCCGGGCGCCGGTGTCGGCGGCGGCCAGCAGCAGCGCCTGCGCGTCCGTCCGCAGACCCATCGGCCGGTACGCCTCGATCGCCCGCAGGTGGGTCTGGTCCAGCAGCTCCAGCAGGCTGGGGGAGAGGCCCCGGGCGGCGATCTCGGCGACGGCCGCGCCGGCCGCGGCGGTGGACGGGAAGACCGCCACCATGGTCAGCGACTCCGCCGGGGCGGGACGCAGCGCGACGGTCACCTCGGTGATCACGCCCAGGGTGCCCTCGGAGCCGACGAAGAGCCGGGTGAGGTCGTACCCGGCGACGCCCTTGGCCGTGCGCCGGCCGGTGCGCAGCACCTCGCCGGAGGCGAGCACCACCTCCAGGCCGAGGACGTACTCGGTGGTGACGCCGTACTTGACGCAGCACATGCCGCCCGCGTTGGTGGCGACGTTGCCGCCGATGGTGGAGGACTCCCACGAGCCGGGGTCGGGCGGGTACCACAGCCCCTGCTTCGCCACCGCGGCGGCGAGCGTCGCGTTGACCACGCCGGGCTGCACCACGGCGATCCGGCTCACCGGGTCGATCTCCAGGATGGCGTCCATCGCGACCGTGCTGAGCACCACCGCGCCGTCGACCGCGTTGGCCGCGCCGGCCAGCCCGGTCCGCGCCCCCTGCGGCACCACCGGCACGCCGTGCCGGGCGGCCGCCCGCAGCACGGCGGAGACCTGGGCGGTGTCGCGGGGACGGACGACCACCAGGGGCGTGCCGGCGGCGCAGAGGTCCGCCTCGTCCCGCTCGTGCATCCGGAGCAGGTCCGGGTCGGTCAGCACGGCGTCGTCGCCGAGCGCCGCCCGCAGGTCGTCGAGGAGAGGGGGTCCGGCCATGCCGCCGAGGCTACGGTCGGCCGCGCGCGACCGACAACCGGCCCTCGCACCGGGTACCTTGGCCGGCATGCTCTACCTGGACCGGCCCGCCTGGCCGTCGCGGGGGCGGCTCTGGTCCCACCTGATCAGCGACGTCTCCCACGCCGAGGTGCACGCCTTCGCCGAGGCGCTGGGGGTGCCCCGCCGGGGTTTCGACCGGGACCACTACGACATTCCCGCCGAGCGGTTCGCCGCGGCGGTCTGGCTGGGCGCCCGGGTGGTGCCGAGCCGGGAACTCGTGCGCCTGCTCCGGCAGGCCGGCCTGCGCCGACCGAAGCACCTGGCCCGCCCCCGCACCCCCGCCGCCCGCCCCTCCGGCGATCTTGCCGTTCCGGCCCTCCCCACGCGGTGACTCACGGCTTCCGCCAGGGCCGAACCGGCAAGATCGCGGAAGCCGGGGCGGGGGGCGGGAGTCAGTGGAGGGTGGCCAGTTCGCGGGTGAGGTTGGCGCGGGCCCGGGCTTCCCAGCGGGTGGCCAGCGGCGGCAGCCGGAACAGGGCCGGCAGGGCGAGCAGCCCGGCGAGCACCCGGGCGCGGCCGGCCCGGAAGGCCGGGTCGGGCACGTGCACGTACTCCCGGCGGATCGCGGCGGCGTAGTGGTCGTACGCCTCGGGCGGCGCGGCCAGGACGGCGAGGTCGGCGTCGCAGAGCAGCGCGCCGTCGGCGTCGGCCGGGTCGACGGCGTGCCCGGCGGTGAGCAGGACCAGCCGGCGGACCTCGGCCACGGCGTCGGCCGGCAGCCCCGACCGGGTGAGCAGGGCGTCGGCGAGCGCCGCGCTGTCCCGCTCGTTGGCGTCGCCCTCGGCGCGCGGGTCGTAGACCGCGTCGTGGCACCAGGCCGCGAGGCGCACCAGGTCCGGCCGCACGGCGGACGACGCGTGCGCGTCGACCACGTCGAGGACGACGGTCAGATGGGCGACCGTGTGGTGGTGCCGGTGCGGTTCCCGCCAGCGCCCCAGCAGCTCCGCCCCGGCACGGTCCCGCTGCGCCGGGTCGGTCGCCCCGGCGCCCCGGGCCGCCGCCCGCCACCGGTCGAGAAGGTCGGCCATGTGGCCGAGTCTGCCGCACCGCCGCCGACCCGGAGGATTCACCCGCCCCGGTACGGGTAGTCCCCGCCATGGCCGTGGCCCGGGACCGTCGACTCTCGCTGGTGCGGCGCGCCGTCCGCCGCGACGGCGGAACGGACATCGACGCGGCCCGCATCGCCGACGCGATGGAGAAGCTGCGGCACCACGGCAGGGCGACCCTGCACGACCGGCTGCACCGGGTGCGGATGGCGTGGGGCCTGGCCGTGCAGGCCGGCCTCGCCGCCGGCCTGTCCTGGTGGGCGGCGCACAATCTGCTGGGCAACCCGGAGCCGGTGTTCGCGCCGATCTCCGCGGTCGGCACCCTCGCCGCCTCGGTCGGGCAGCGGCTCCGCCGCACGGTGGAGCTGATCGTAGGGGTGGCGATCGGGGTCGCCGTGGGCGACTTCCTCATCTACCTGGTCGGCACCGGGGCGTGGCAGCTCGGCCTCGTGGTGACCGGGTCGATCGTGCTGACCATCTTCGCCGGCGCCAGCGTGTCCATCGTCATCCAGGCGGCGGCCACGGCCGTGCTGATCGTCACGCTGAGCCCGAAGACCGCGAACCTGGAGATCCCCCGGTTCGTCGACGCGTTCGTCGGCGGCGGGATCGCGTTGCTGGTCACCTCGGTCCTGCTGCCGCTCAATCCGCTCCGGGTGATCAACCGGGCCGCCCGGCCGGCGCTCGACCTGCTCGCCGCCCAGCTCGACGGCACCGCCGACGCCCTCCGCCAACGGGACCGGGACAAGGCCCAACAAGCCCTGGACCGGCTGCGCAACAACCAGGAGGAGCTGTCCACCTTCACCGAGGCGATCGAGGGGGCGAAGGAGACCGCCGTCCTCTCGCCGGCCCGGTGGCACCGGCGGGACGAACTCACCCACTACGCCGAGGCCGCCGACCCGATCGACCGGGCGATGCGCAACGCCGGCACGCTGATCCGGCGCGCGGTCACCCTGATCGAGGACGAGGAGCCCGTGCCGGAGCCGATGCCGGATGCGGCGGCCCACCTCGCCGAGTCGGTACGCCTGCTCAAGCACGAGTTCGCCGTCGGCGAGGAACCGGAGAAGGCACGGGAGCGGGCGCTGCGCGCGGTCAGCGAGGCCGGCCGGGCGTACGCCGCCGGGGTGGGCTTCTCCGGCAGCGTGGTGATCGCGCAGGTGCGCACCACGGCCAGCGACCTGCTGGTGGCCTCCGGAATCAGCCAGGAGGAGGCGAACCGCCTGGTCCGGGAGTCCTTCGGCGACCAGGAGACCCCGAGCGGCCAGGCCGAGCCGGCCGCCGCCCCGAAGCCGCCCACCGCCCCGCCGGTCGGCTGACCCGTCGGCCCGCGGGTCAGCCGTGCGGCGGCGGTCGTTCAGGCCGCCGCGGCGAGGGCGGCGAGCAGCCGGTCCACGTGTTCCGCCGTGCTGCCCAGGCCGACGCTCGCGCGCAGGGCGGTCGGCGGCAGGTCCCGCCGGCCGCTGCGCGCCGCCGCCTCGGCGAGCAGTCGCCGGGCCAGCGGGTGGGCGCAGAAGAGGCCGTCGCGCACCCCGATGTCGTGGTTGCCGGCCAGATCCGCCGCCACGTCCGCCGAGTCCCGGCCGGCCACCACGAACGACACGATGCCCACCCGCGGCGCGTCCGGCCCGAAGGTGCGCAGCTCCACCACGTGCGGCAGGGCAGCCAGGCCGCGGCGCAGCCGGGCCAGCAGGGCCTGCTCGGCGTCGTGCAGCGCCGCCCGGTCGGCCCCGGCCAGGGCGTCGCAGACCGCCGCGAGGGCGACCGCGCCGAGCAGATTCGGCGTGCCCGCCTCGTGCCGGGCCGGTCCGGTCGCCCACCGTACGTCGTGGGTGGCCGCGCCGACGTGGCCGGTGGCGCCCCCGCCGGCCAGGTACGGCGGCGCGGCGTCCAGCCAGTCCGCCCGCCCGACGAGCACCCCCGCGCCGAACGGCGCGTACAGCTTGTGGCCGGAGACCGCGAGGTAGTCGACGTCGAGGGCGGCGACGTCCACCGGCGCGTGCGGCGCGAGCTGCGCGGCGTCCACGGCGATCCGGGCTCCGTGTCGCCGGGCCACCCGGGCCAGCTCCGCCACCGGCCAGCGCTCGCCGGTCACGTTGCTCGCCCCGGTCACCGCGACGAGCACGGGCGGGCGGTGGTCGGCGCCGGGGCCGCCCCCCGCGCCCGGCCGACGCAGCTCGGCGAGGGCGGCGTCCAGCGCCCGGACCGCCTCGGCCGGGTCCCGCGGCACCGGCAGCCGGACCGATCCGCGCGGCCAGGGCAGCAGGTTCGCGTGGTGCTCCCCGCCGAAGGTCACCACCGTGGTGCCGGCGGGCAGCACCCGGGCCAGCAGGTTCAGCGCATCCGTGGTGTTGCGGGTGAAGAGCACGTGGTCGCCGGCGCGGGCGCCGAAGAAGTCGCCGACGGTCTGCCGGGCACGCTCGTAGGCGAGGGTGCAGCGCCGTGACAGCGCCCCCGCGCCGCGGTGCACGCTGGCGTACCAGGGGAGCAGTTCGGCCACCGCGTCGGCGGCGGCCCGCGCGCACGGCGCGGTGGCCGCGTAGTCCAGGTTGACCTGGCCCGGCACGCCGAGCACGTCGAGCGGCCCGGCGGCCGCGGGCGGCGGCGCGGTCCGCGTCGGGTGCGGCGCGGGCGGGGGTACGAGGGTGACGGTCATCGGCCGACCTCCGGGTCCGGGGACCCCGGGTGGGCACACCGGGCGGGGTCCGCGCTTGCCCGGCACGCGGATCGGGCCGGGCCCGGTCATCACCCGGGGCACCCCACCGCGAACCTCGACGAGGGTTGCCGGCCAGCAAGCCGGGGCTTGACGCTGGCGCTCGTGACCTGCCGGCAGCATAGCGCGCGGATGCGCCCGGTCCAGCCGGCCGGGGGTGACTACGCTGACCGCATGGCCGACACCCCGCCCGGCGCACCCCTGCCGCCGTCGCCGACCGTGCCCGCCGTCCCGCCGTCGGGCGCGGCCGCTCCCCGGATGCCGCTGCGCCGGCTGGGCTGGCGGCGAGCCCTGGTGCTGGCCGGGGTCGTCCTGTTGATCGCCGCCTGCGCGGTGTTCATGGTCTTCACGCTCGGCGAGAGCCTCGGCGTGCAGGCGCTGCTGATCGGCCTGGTCGCGGCGATCCTTCCGGTCCCGGTGCTGGTGGGCTGTTTCCTCTGGCTCGACCGGTACGAACCGGAACCGCTGAAATACCTGATCTTCTGCTTCGCCTGGGGCGCGTTCGTCTCGACGGCCGCCTCGCTGACCGTCAACGAGTTCTCGTCCGGGCTGTTCGACGACTGGGGGCTGCCGACCGCGCTGACGGCGGTGCTGGTCGCGCCGTTCATCGAGGAGCTCACCAAGGCGCTCGGGCCGATCCTGCTGCTGATCTTCCGCCGACGGGAGATCTCCGGGATCACCGACGCCCTGGTCTACTGCGGGCTCTCCGCGATCGGGTTCGCCATGGTGGAGAACATCCTCTACCTGGGCGGCTACGGCTACGCCACCGGCGTCGAGCGGTACGGCCCGGCGACCGGCACGCAGCAGGTCATCGCGATCTTCATCGTCCGGATCCTGCTCTTCGGCTTCGCCCACCCGCTGTTCACCTCGATGACCGGGGTGGGGCTGGGCATCGCCGCCCGCACCGCCGACCGGCGCGTCCGGGTGCTCGCCCCGATCGCCGGCCTGCTGCTGGCGATGATGCTGCACGGCCTGTGGAACCTGCTGCCCACGCTCACCCAGGCCACCGGTGAGGCGCTGATCATGCTGTACGGCTTCATCGGCGTGATGGTGCCGATCTTCTTCGGCATGGTCGGGCTGGCCCTGTGGCTGCGGGCCTGGGAGGGGCGGCTCACCGAGCGCACCCTGCCGGACTACGTCCGGGCCGGCTGGCTGACCCCGCCGGAGGTGGCGGCGCTGAGCAGCCTGGGGCGACGCCACGCGGCCCGGGTGTGGGCCAAGCGGGTGGCCGGGGACGCCGGCGTGCGGGCCATGCGCGGCTACCAGTTCGCGGCGACCCGGCTGGCGCTGCTGCGCGACGGCGCGCTGCGCGGCCTGGACCGCAGGCCGGCGGACCGGGAACGGACGGCGCGGGAGGAACGGGAGCTGCTGGAGGCGATCGCCGCGTACCGGTCGTTCTTCGTGGGGAGGGATCCGCAGGCGCCGGCCGGGATCTGGGACGGGCACCGCTACCACCTGCGGTTCCCGGACGGCTCGCAGCGGACGGTCGAGGCGCCGGACGAGCCGGTGGTGCCGATCCCGGTGGTGCTCGCCCCGCCGCCCCCGGCCTTCCCCGCCGGCTACGGGGCCCCCGGCTACGGCCCGCCCGGCTGGCCCGGCGCGCGACCCGCGGGTCCCTGGCCGCCCGGCCACCACTGACCCGGTCCCCGGCCGGCGGTCACCGCTGGGGCGGCGCCCCGGGTCGCTTCCTGGTGGTCCGGGTCGTCAGGTCATCAGGCTGGTGAGGAAGTCGCCGAGGCCCTGCGCCATCGCCATCAGCCCCGCCCCGATCGCCTTGAACATCTCGGCCGCGCCCTCGGGCCGGAACGCCATGAAGTAGATCAGGAACGCGACGCTTCCCCAGAGCAGCAGCTTCTTCACGAATACCGGCATCGTCCCTCCCCAGGGCCGGTGGTGCGGCTGGCTTCCCGGCCGGGAGCGCCGCAAACGACACCGGCGCCCGCAGCCGCGCGCGGCGGGGCGGGCGGGGAGGGCTCAGAGGTAGAGGCCGGTGGAGTTGTCCTCCACGCGCTCGGCGGCCACGGCGTGCACGTCGCGCTCGCGCAGCAGCACGTACCCGCGGCCGTGCAGCTCGACCTCCGAGCGGTCGTCCGGGTCGAACAGGACCCGGTCGCCCGAGACGATGGCGCGGACGTTCGGCCCCACCCCGACAGCGGTGGCCCAGGCGAGCCGCTTGCCCACGGCGGCGGTCGCCGGGATCACGATGCCGGCGGTGGAGCGGCGCTCACCCTCGCTCCCCTCCATCCGCACCAGCACGCGGTCGTGCAGCAGGCGGATCGGCAGGCCGGAGTCGAGATTCTTGTCGGCGGTCACGCCGGAAACGCTACCGTGTCCCGGTCGGGCGGCCGTGAGCGGTTACGCGCCGGGGGCGGGGGGCACTGGGTGGCGGAACTGCCCTACGGTGGCGTGGTCGGACGTATCCTGTCCGCCCATCGGGTGGGCACGGCCAGGTTCTGAAGCCAGGAGGTGCGCTTGAGCCGCTTCGAGCGGGTACGCGGACGGCTCCGTCGCGCGTACGAGTCGGGCCGGGAATCGGTGCGCCCCCGTCGTACGGACCCGGTCGACGCTTCCGAGCCGGCCGGGGTGGCCTCGCCGGCGTCCCCCGGGCCGGCGGCGCCGCCGTCGGCGGCCGTGGTCGGGGCGGATGCGCCGGCGGCGGTGCACACCTCCACCTCCAGCCGGGACGACGCCGACGTGCCGCACGGGCTGCGGATCGCCGCCGCCTGGTCCTGGCGGCTGATCGTGATCGGCGGCGTCGCCTGGGCGCTGATGAAGATCGTCGGCACCGTCAAGATCGTGGTGATCCCGCTGGCGGTCGCGCTGCTGCTCTCGGCGCTGCTCGCGCCGGCCGTCGGCTGGCTGCTGCGGGCCCGTTTCCCCCGCTCGCTGGCGACGGCGGTGGTGCTGGTCGGCGGCCTCGCCGCGGTGATCGGCACGCTGACCCTGGTGGTGAACGAGTTCATCCAGGGCGTGCCGGAGCTGAGCAAGAAGTCGTCGGAGGGCGTCCGGCAGATCCAGGACTGGCTCAAGACGGGCCCGCTGCACCTCTCCGACGGCCAGCTCGACCGCTACATCGAAGAGGGCCAGAAGTGGGTCAACGACAACACCGAGAAGCTCACCAGCGGTGCCCTCTCCACGGCCGCGACACTGGCCGAGGTGCTGACCGGCACGCTGCTGGTGCTCTTCGCCACCTTCTTCTTCCTGCGTGACGGCAACAAGATCTGGCGCTTCCTGGTCCGGCTGCTGCCGGTGGCCGCCCGCTGGAAGGTCGACGACGCCGGCCGGGCCTCCTGGTCGACCCTGGTCGCCTACGTACGCGCGACCGTGCTGGTCGCCTTCATCGACGCGGTCGGCATCGGCATCTTCCTGGTCGTCTTCGACATCCCGTTCGCCTTCCCGCTCGCCGCGCTGGTCTTCCTCGGGGCGTTCATCCCGATCGTCGGGGCGACCCTGTCGGGCGTCGTCGCGGTCCTGGTCGCGCTGGTCGACAGCGGCCTGGTGACCGCGTTGATCATCCTCGGCGTGGTGATCGGGGTGCAGCAGGTGGAAGGGCACCTCCTCCAGCCGCTGATCATGGGGCGCGCGGTGGCCATCCACCCGCTCGCGGTGATCATCGGGATCGCGGCCGGCGTGGTCCTCGCCGGGATCACCGGCGCGCTCGTCTCGGTGCCGCTGATCGCCGTGCTGAACACGGCCGTCCGCCGGCTCGCCGCCCGCACCGTTCCGGACACCCCGCCCGACGCCGTCGTCGTCGCCGCCAAGGCCCCCTGACCCGCCTGGGCGGGTCAGACCTTGGCGAGGCGTTCGAGGGCGCCGCGGGCGACCTCCGGCCGGGTGGTGTACCAGAACGGCGGCAGCGAGCGGCGCAGGAAGGCTCCGTAGCCCCGCGCGGTCTCCAGCCGCGAGTCGAGCACCGCGACCACGCCCTTGTCGCCGGTCGACCGGATCAGCCGCCCCACCCCCTGCGCCAGCCGGACCGCGGCGATCGGCACGCTCACCGCGGCGAAACCGGACCCGCCGTTGGCGTCGACCGCGGCGGCCCGGGCCGCCGCGAGCGGCTCGTCCGGCCGGGGGAAGGGCAGCCGGTCGATGACCACCAACTGGCAGGAGTCGCCGGGCACGTCGACGCCCTGCCACAGCGACATCACCCCGAACAGGCAGCTCGCCTTCTCCTCCCGGAACCGGCGCACCAGCAGCGGCAGCGCCTCCTCACCCTGGAGCAGGACGGGCAGGTCGGTCCGCGCGCGCAGCAGCTCCGCCGCCTGCTGCGCGGCCCGTCGCGAGGAGAAGAGGCCGAGCGTACGCCCGCCGAGCGCGGTGACCAGCGCGAGCAGTTCCTCGCCGGCCGCGTCGGGCAGCCCGGAGACGCTGGGCCGGGGCAGGTGCGCGGCGACGTAGAGGATGCCCTGCCGCGCGTAGTCGAACGGCGAGCCGACGTCGAGCGAGCGCCACCCGGGCCCCGACGTCGCCGGCAGCCCCGGCGTGCCGGTCGCCTCGCCGCCACCCGTGGCCCCGACCGGGCCGGCCCCGGCGGCCGACGTGACCCCGGCGCGCCCCGCCGCGTCGGTGCGGCCGGCGGCGCGGGCGGCCAGGGCCGCGGCGGCCGGTGACGGCGGGTCGGCCGGGGGCGCCTCCAGCCCGAGCGCCCGGGCCACCGTGTCGAACCGGCCGCCGAGCGTCAGGGTCGCCGAGGTGGCGACGACCGTGCGCTCGTCGTACAGGTGGGTGGCGAGGGTGCCGGCGACCGACAGCGGCGCGACCACCAGCGCCCGGCGGCCGGTGTTGTCGTTCTTCTCCACCCAGGCCACGTCGTGGTCGGCCTCTTCCAGCAGCCGCTGGGCGGTGGCGGAGAGTTCGTCGAGCACCGCCTTGGCCTGCTGCTTGCGCACGGGATCGGGGTCGTCGGCCTTGATCTCGCCGATGCCGTCGAGCGCCGCCCGGGTGGCCGCGTCGAGCAGGGTGCACGCCTCGCGCAGCGCGGCCGGCAAGCCGGAGGTGATCCGCCCGGCCGGCGCCTCCGCCAGCCCGACCGCCAGGGCGTCGCCGGCCGCGGTGAGCGACTCGGCGGTCTCCGGGCGCAGCAGTGGGCGGGCCCGCTTCGCGGAGCGGTCGATCAGCTCCGGCACCAGCTCGGCCTGGGCGGCCGAGGAGACGCGGTCGGCCAGCTCGTGCGCCTCGTCCACGATGAGCAGCTTGTGCGGCGGCACGATGTGCCGGCCGGCGAGCATGTCCACGGCCAGCAGGCTGTGGTTGGTGACGACGATGTCGGCCTCGCGGGCCCGGGCGCGGGAGGCCTCGGCGAAGCACTCCGCGCCGAACGGGCAGCGGGCCGCGCCGACGCACTCCCGGGCCGGCATGGAGACCAGCCGCCACGCCTGGTCGTCGACGCCCGGGTCCAGCTCGTCCCGGTCGCCGGTGTCGGTCTTCTCCGCCCAGTCGCGCAGCCGCTGGATCTGCTTGCCGAGCCGCCCCGCCTCGCCGAGCCACTTCGTGCCGCCGCCGGGGCGCTCCGCCGGGGCGTCGAAGAGCGTGTCCTCCGGCTCGTCCTCGGTGGAGTTGTCCAGCCGGGCCAGGCAGAGGTAGTGGTGCCGCCCCTTGAGCACGGCGAAGGTGGGCCGGCGGCCGAGCACCGGCTCCACGGCGTCGGCGAGCCGGGGCAGGTCGTGGTCGACCAGTTGGGACTGCAACGCCAGGGTGGCCGTGGAGACCACCACCGGGCCGTCCACGGTCAGCGCCGGGGTGAGGTAGGCCAGCGACTTGCCGGTGCCCGTGCCGGCCTGCACGAGCAGGTGCTCGCGCGCCTGCACGCACTCCTCGATGGCGGTGGCCATCTGCTGCTGGCCCGGGCGCGCGGCGCCGCCGGGCACCGCGCCGACCGCGGCGGCGAGCAGCTCCGCCCCGCTCGGCCGGGAGCCCCGCCGGCGGCCTCCGGTGCGGGGCGAGGGGGCAGCGGAACCGGTGGCGAGGCGCGGAGTCACCGTGCGACGGTACCCGCCGGCGCCGACACCGGCTGCGCCGATCCGGGCGTGGCGTCGTCACGGTACGGAATCCCACGGGCCGAGTCCGGTAATTTCCGTGCGGCGACCGATGGGCGGTATCGGTTAGGGTGCGACTCATGCCGAGCGACGTGGTCCGCGTGATCTACCGCAAGTACGACGGCAGCGCCCACCGCGACTACCCGGCCCGCCGGTTGGCCGAGGACGACCTCGGCGTCTGGCTCGGCGTCACCGAGGGCACGAAGTCGGTCTACCACGGCCGCCCGTCGGTCGAGCAGATCCCGTTCGTGCTCCTGGTGCCCCACCAGGGCTGGTGGACCGGCATGTTCAACCCGCCGCCGCGCACCAGCGAGGTCTACTGCGACATCGCCAGCCCGGCCCGCTGGGAGGACGACCACACCGTCCACCTGATCGACCTGGATCTGGACGTGGTGCGCCGCCGGGCCACCGGCGCGGTCGAGCTGCGCGACGAGGACGAGTTCGCCGAGCACCGGGCCCGCTTCGGCTACCCGGACGACGTGGTGGCGGAGGCCGAGGCGGCGGCCCGGTGGCTCCTCGGCGCGCTCGGCGACGGCACCGAGCCGTTCGCCACGTCGTACCGGAAGTGGCTCGCCCTGGTGGTCTGAGCCGGCGCGGTCGCCGCGGCCGGGCGCGCCCGAGCGCCGCCACCGACACGGCGGCCCACGGGGCACCGACGCGGCGCCTGGATGTCGCCGCCGCAGCGCCGGGGGGTCACCAGCGTGGCGGCCAGCCGTCGTCGGCCCCCAGCGGCGGCACGTCGCGCAGCTTCTCGGGGTTGAGCTGGTGGAAGATCCCGGTCACCCGGCCGCCGTCCACGGCCAGGGCGGCGACCACCCGCAGCGGCCGGCCGTCGGAGTGCACCGTCTCCATCTGCATCCCCAGCGTGCCGTCGACGAGCACCGGGCGGGCGCGCAGCGTGGCGCCGTAGCGGCCGGCCCGGCCGAAGAGGCCCAGGACGAACCGGGCCACGGCGTCGACGCCGACCACCGGGCGGCGGGCCGCCGGGAAGTGGCCGCCGCTGTCGCCGATGAGGACCACGCCCGGGGCGAGCACCCGCACCAGCGCGTCCAGGTCGCCCGACTCGACGGCGGCGACGAACGCGGCGACGACCCGGCGCTGCTCGGCCGGGTCGGCGGTGTCCCGGGGCGCGTCGGGCGCCTGCACCGCCCGGCGGGCCCGGGAGGCGAGCTGGCGGGCGGCGGCGTCGGTCGTGCCGAGCGCCTCGGCGATCCGGGGGAAGGGCACGGCGAAGACGTCGTGCAGCACGAAGGCGACCCGCTGCTCCGGCGTGAGCCGTTCCAGTACCACCATGAGCGCCGTGCCGACCTGGTCGGTGCGGACCGCGCGCTCCGCCGGGTCGGGCGCGAAGCCGTCGGTGCGCGGGCCCTGGTCGAGCGGGGTCACCACGGGCTCCGGCAGCCACTGGCCGGGGTACGCCTCCCGCCGCACCCGCGCCGAGCGCAGCACGTCCAGGCAGATCCGGGCGCAGGCGGTGGTCAGCCAGGCGCCGAGGTGCCGGATCTCGGCGCGGGCCGCCGGGTCGGCGAGCGCGGCGGCGTACCGTAGCCAGGTCTCCTGCACGGCGTCCTCGGCCTCGCCGCGGCTGCCGAGCATCCGGTACGCGACCGCCAGCAGCCGCCCCCGCTCGGCCTCGAACTCCGTCGCCAGATCCCGCACCCGAACCTCCCAGCACCGGCCTTCGCCCATTCTCCCGCCGCCCCGACCCACCCGCCGTCCCGCCCTGACGGGCGGACGGGGCGGGGGCTGGTACGTGCTGCCGGCGGACCGCTGGTGGTACCGCGACCGGGCGGTCGCGCACCTGCTCAGGGAGACGTTCGGCACCCCTCCATCGGGGGTATCCGCCTGCCGGTTTCGACGTCCGGCGGGAACGGGAGCGGCTGCTGGGATCTGAGGGAAACGTCGTAGGTGAACGACAGGTGAACGACCGATGAATGTGGCCTGACCAGGGGGAGGCCGCGGAATTCCCGCTTCCGTCGTTTCCTAGCATTCCCAGTCGGGCATCCCTCCGGGCGGCCGTACCCTTCCACCGACACGACGAGGTCCGTGCTGTGAAGTTTTCCTTCCGCCCGAACGAGGGCGCCTTCTACGAGCTCTTCACCAGGGCCGCGCAGAACCTGGTGAAGGGCACCGAACTGCTCAACGAGCTGGCCCTGCCCGGTGTGGAGGTGCAGTCGGTCAGCGAGCGGCTCACCGAGGTGGAGCACGACAGCGACCAGATCACCCACGAGCTCTACAAGAAGATCAACTCCACCTTCATCACGCCGTTCGACCGGGAGGACATCTACCGGCTCGGCTCGCTGCTGGACGACGTGATGGACCACCTCGAGGCGGTCGGCAACCTGCTCTACCTCTACGGGCTCACCAAGATCCCGTCGCTGCCCCGGGAGATGCACGAGCTGATCAACGTCCTCGACGCGCAGGCGAAGCTGACCGCCGAGGCCATGCCGCGGCTGAAGTCGATGAAGGACCTCGAGGACTACTGGATCGAGTGCAACCGGCTCGAGAACGACGGCGACCAGGCGTACCGGATGCTGCTGGTCCGCCTCTTCTCCGGCGAGTACGACGCACTGACCGTGCTGAAGATGAAGGAGGTCGCCGACGAGCTGGAGGCCGCCTGCGACTCCTTCGAGCACGTGGCGAACACCGTCGAGACCATCGCGGTCAAGGAGTCCTGATCCTGTGAGCCCCGAACTCATCGCCGTGCTGGCGGTGATCGCGGTGGCGTTGGCGTTCGACTACACCAACGGCTTCCACGACGCCGCCAACGCGATCGCGACCAGCATCTCCACCCGGGCGCTCACACCCCGGGTGGCCCTGGCCATGGCGGCGGTCGGCAACTTCATCGGCGCCCACTTCGGCGCCGAGGTGGCCAAGACCGTCGGCAGCGGCCTAGTGAAACTACCCACCGGGCAGGCCAGCCTCGGCATCGTCTTCGCCGGCGTGATCGGCGCGATCGTGTGGAACCTGATCACCTGGTACTTCGGCCTGCCGTCGTCCTCGTCGCACGCGCTGATCGGCGGACTGGTCGGCTCGACCGTCGCCGCGTCCGGCACCGTGCTCTGGAGCGGCATCGGGGAGAGCGTGATCATCCCGATGGTCCTCTCGCCGATGGTCGGCTTCCTGCTCGGTTACATCGTCATGATCGCCGTGCAGTGGATCTTCCGGAAGGGGCACCCCGGCAAGCTCAACCGAGGCTTCCGCTGGGCGCAGACCGCGTCGGCCGCCGCGATGTCGGTCGGCCACGGCATGCAGGACGCCGCCAAGACCATCGGCATCGTGGTGCTCGCCCTCTACGTGGGCGGCTACCAGGACGACCCGAGCTTCATCCCGGAGTGGGCGTTCTGGACCTCGGCGGCCGTGCTGGCCGCGGGCACGTACGCCGGTGGGTGGCGGATCATCCGGACGCTCGGCCGGAAGATCATCGACCTGAAGCCGCCGGAGGGTTTCGCGGCCGAGACCGTGGCCAGCTCGGTGCTCTACTTCAACGCGCTGGTCCTCGGCGCCCCGATCTCGACCACCCACACGATCACCTCGGCGATCATGGGTGTCGGCGCCACCAAGCGGCTCTCCGCCGTGCGGTGGGGCGTGGCCGGCAACATCGTCGGCGCGTGGATCCTCACGTTCCCGGCCGCCGGCTCGATCGGCGCCCTGATGTACTTCCTGGCCCGCCCGCTCTTCAGCTGACGGCCGACCCGGAGGGCCCTCGCCGACCGGCGGGGGCCCTCCGCGCGTCCGGGGGCGTCAGGAGTAGTCGACGCCGATCCGGGCGCGGATCCCGTCGAGCAGGGCCATCACCTCCAGGGTGGCCGAGTGCGGGACCAGGGGGCTCTCCGGCAGGCCCTCGGCCAGGCAGCGCTGGACCTCGGCGGCCTCGTACTGGTAGCCGCCGCCGACCAGCTCGCCGGTGATCGTCTCCGGCTCGGCGCCGGCCCGGTGCAGGGTCACCGAACCCGGGCGGAAGAACGGCTCCGGCAGGTCGATCCGGCCGGTGGTGCCGGTGACCGAGGCGACCAGCGGGGTCGCCCCGACCATGCCGCAGCTCAGCGTGGCGACGGCGCCCGAGTCGTACCCGAGGACGACGCCGGTGTTCTCGTCGACCCCCTCGGGGCTCAGCTTCGCCCAGGCCCGGACGTGGTCGGGCACCCCGAGCAGCAGGTGGGCCAGGCTGACCGGGTAGACGCCGAGGTCGAGCAGGGCGCCGCCGCCGAGGGTGCGGGCGCGCATCCGGTGCTCGGGCGGGAACGGCCCGGCCACCCCGAAGTCGGCCCGCACGCCGGTCACCGTGCCGATCGCGCCGTCCGCCACCAACTCGCCGAGGCGGCGTACGAGCGGGTTGGTCCGCATCCACATCGCCTCCATCAGGAAGACCCCGGCCGCCCGCGCGGTCTCGACCAACTCGGCGCTGGTCGTCAGGTCGAGCGTGAACGGCTTCTCCAGCAGCACCGCCCGGCCGGCCGCGAGACAGGTCAGGGCCGCCTCGTGGTGCGCGGCGTGCGGGGTGGCGACGTAGACGACGTCCAGGTCGTCGTCCGCGGCGAGTTCCGCCCAGGAGGCGTACGCCCGAGGCACGCCGTGGCGGCGCGCGAACCGCTCCGCGCTCTCGGCGGTCCGCGAGCCGACCGCCGTCAGCTCGGCGCCCGGCACCAGCCGGAGGTCCTCGGCGAAGCGGGCGGCGATGTGGCCGGTGGCCAGGATGCCCCAACGAGTCATGGCGGCCACGCTAGTGCGGATCACCGGACCGCAGAGCGGGCGATCCACCGGTCGGGAACTAGGCTCGGCGCATGACGATCCACGCCGACGGCTTCCCCGCACCCCCGGCGCTGGTGGAGCACGCCCGCCGGTTCCGCGCCGAGGGTGGCGTCCCGGCGGCGCCCCGGGTCGCGGCCACCGTGCTGCTGCTGCGCCCGGCCGGCGACGACTTCGAGGTGTACCTGATCCGGCGGGTCGCCGCGATGGCCTTCGGCGGGATGTACGCCTTCCCCGGCGGTGGGGTCGACCCCTCGGACTCGCAGGCGCACCTGGACTGGGCCGGCCCGACGCCGGCCGGCTGGGCCGAGCGGCTGGGGCTGACCCCGGCGGCCGCCCAGGCGGTGGTCTGCGCCGCTGCCCGCGAGGTGTTCGAGGAGGCCGGGGTCCTGCTCGCCGGCCCCGACGCCGGGACCGTCGTGGGCGACGTGAGCGGCGACGACTGGGAGGCCGACCGGGTGGCGCTGGAGCAGCGCCGGGCCGGCTTCGCGGACCTGCTCGCCCGGCGCGGGCTCACCCTCCGGTCGGACCTGCTGCTGCCGTGGAGCCGGTGGATCACGCCGGAGTTCGAGCCGCGCCGCTTCGACACGTACTTCTTCGTGGCCCTCCTGCCCGAGGGGCAGCGGACCCGGGACGTCTCCGGCGAGGCCGACCACACCCTGTGGATCCGCCCGGCGGACGCCCTGGCCCGGGCGGAGGCGGGCGAGCTGACCATGCTGCCGCCGACCCTGGTGACCCTGGCCCAGGTGGCGGCCGGCGGCGACCTGGCCGGCGTCGCCGCGGCGGCGGCGACCCGGGACGCCGCCACCCCGGTCACCCCGCGCCTCGACCTGCCCGACGACGGCGAACCCCGCTTCGTGCTGGCCTGACCGCCGTACCCGCGCCGCCGTCTGCCGGCGCTGCCGTGCGCCCCGGTCGGGGACCGTCGGGGCGGGAGTCGGCCGACGGCTGACGCGGTCGGGAGCCGGGCCACAGACGCCGACGGCGCCCCGCCCGGGACGGGGGACGGGACGCCGGTGGGCGGGGACGGGGCCGGCTCAGCCGAAGCGGCCGGTGATGTAGTCCTCGGTCTTCTTCACCCCGGGGTTGCTGAAGATCTTCTGCGTGTTGTCGTACTCGATCAGCCGGCCCGGGTCGCCGGTCTTCTCGATGGAGAAGAAGGCGGTCCGGTCCGAGACGCGGGCGGCCTGCTGCATGTTGTGCGTGACGATGATGATGGTGAACTTGTCCTTGAGCTGGAACATCAGGTCCTCGATGGCCAGCGTGGAGATCGGGTCGAGCGCCGAGCAGGGCTCGTCCATCAGCACCACCTGCGGCTCGACCGCGATGGTCCGGGCGATGCAGAGCCGCTGCTGCTGACCGCCGGAGAGGCCGGCGCCGGGCTTGCCGAGCCGGTCCTTCACCTCGTCCCAGAGGTTGGCCGAGCGGAGTGCCTTCTCGGCCGCCTCGTCCAGGATCGACTTCTTGCGGACCCCGTTGAGCCGCAGGCCGGCCACCACGTTCTCGAAGATGCTCATGGTGGGGAACGGGTTCGGCCGCTGGAAGACCATGCCGATCATGCGGCGGACGGCGGTGACGTCGACGTCCCGGTCGTAGATGTCCTGGTCGTCGATGGTGAGGCTGCCCTCGACCCGGGCGCCGGGAAGCACCTCGTGCATCCGGTTGATCGACCGGAGGAAGGTGGACTTACCGCAGCCGGACGGGCCGATCAGGGCGGTCACCGTCTTCGGCTCGACGGTCAGGTTGATGTTCTCGATCGCCTTGAAGCCGCCGTAGTAGGCGGTCACGTTCGAGGCTTCGATGCGCTTGGCCATGGTGGTGGTACCTCCGGGGTTCATCGGCCGAGCCGGTTGCGGCGGGCCAGCAGCTTCGCCGCGACGGTCAGGATCAGCACGAGGGCGACCAGGGTGAGTGCCGCGGTCCACGCCCGCGCCGGCGCGTACCGGGACGCGTCGCCCGCCTGCTGGTAGACGAAGAGGGCCAGCGACGACTGGTTGTTCTCGAACGGGTTGAAGTTGATCGCCGCGCCGCCGCCGGCGACGAGCAGCACCGGGGCGGTCTCGCCGGCCGCGCGGGCGATGGCGAGCATGACGCCGGTGACGATGCCCGGCAGCGCGGTGGGCAGCACGACCCGCAGGATGGTCTTCCACTTCGGCACGCCGAGGGCGTACGCCCCCTCGCGCAGCGGCGCCGGGACGAGACGCAGCATCTCCTCGGTGGAGCGGACCACGGTGGGCAGCATCAGCACGCTCAGCGCGAGCGCGGCGGCGAAGCCGGAGAAGCTCGGCCGGCCGTCGTTGAACCACGGCGAGACGATCAGCACCCAGAACGCCAGCACGAACAGGCCGGCGACGATCGACGGGATGCCCGTCATGACGTCCACGAAGAACCGGATCGCGAAGGCGAACCGGCCCCGGCCGTACTCGACGACGTAGATGGCGCAGAGGATGCCGAGCGGGACGGTGATCAGGGCGGCGATGCCGACCTGCTGCAACGTGCCGACGATCGCGTGGTACGCCCCGCCGTTCGGGTCGCGGGCGCCGATGTTGTTCATCGAGGTGAGGAAGAAGTCGCCGTCCAGCCGCTCGGCGCCCTTGCTGACCAGCGTCCAGACCACCGAGGCCAGCGGCAGGACGGCCAGCACGAAGGCGGAGTGGATCAGCGCGCTCCAGGTGCGGTTGCGCGCCGACCGGCGCCCCTCGACCGCGTTCGCCGCCGCGAAGAGGCCGACCAGGTAGAGCACCGCGCCGAGCACCACGACCAGTACCGGGCCGCCGATGCCGGCGCCGTACACGACCGCGGCGGCGACCAGCAGCGCAGCCGCCGCGACGGCCGGCGCGGCGTACTTCGGCAGCCGCCGGGCCTTCAGGGTGGGCGGCTGGGCCGGTGGGCGGGTGCGGTGCGACGTGACTGTGGTGGTCATGCCGCCACTCCGCTTCGCTCCGTGGCGCCATGAGGCACCGATGCGCTGTGACGATGGTTCGCTCGCTGACGCTCGCTCATGCGGCCGACTCCGTGAACTCCCGGCGGCGGTGGATGATCGCCCGCGCCGTGATGTTGACGATCAGCGTGATGGCGAAGAGCACCAGACCGGAGGCGATCAGCGCGCCCCGACCCGTGTCGTTCGCCTCGCCGAACGTGTTGGCGATGTTGGCGGCGATGGTGTTGCCGCCGCTCTCGATGAGGTTGAACGAGATGTTGAAGGTGATGCCGAGGGTCATCGCCAGGGCGATGGTCTCGCCGAGCGCCCGGCCCAGCCCGAGCATCACCGCGGCGACGATGCCGGGGCGGCCGTACGGCAGCACCGCGGTGCGGATCATCTCCCAGCGGGTGGCGCCGAGGGCGAGGGCGGCCTCCTCGTTGGCGGTCGGGGTCTGCAGGAACACCTCGCGGGAGAGCGACGTGATGATCGGCAGCACCATGATCGCCAGGACCAGCGCGCCCAGCATGATGGACTTCCCGAACGGGCCGTCGCCGCCGAAGATCGGGATCCACCCGAAGTACGTGTTCAGCCAGGTGGAGAAGTCCCGGACCGGGTTGATGAAGACGTCCCGGCCCCAGAGACCGAAGACCACGCTCGGCACCGCGGCCAGCAGGTCGATCAGGAAGCCCAGCGTGGTGCCGAGCCGGCGCGGCGCGTAGTGGGACAGGTAGAGCGCGATCCCCAGGGCCACCGGCACCGCCATCAGCAGGGCCAGGGCGGAGCTGAGCACGGTGCCGAAGGCGAGCGCCCCGATGCCGAACTTCGGTTCCGCGTCGTTCGGGAACCAGCCCTCGAAGGTCCAGAAGCCCTCGGTGTTGGCCCGCAGCGCCGGCACGGCCTTGGCGATCAGGAAGACCGCGATCGCGGCGATGATGACCAGGACGGCGACGCCGGCGGCCAGGGTGAGGCCACGGAAGGCCCGCTCTGCGCCGAACGCCCGGGCCCGGGGCAGCGCGCCGCCGCCGCCCAGCCCGGCTCCGCCCGGGATGCGGGTGCTGACTGGTGGCTCGGCCAGACGCGCCGAGGCACCGGCGGGCCGCTCGTGACCTTCGGTCACGCGGGTCCCGCCGGTGCCGGCGTCGGCCGAGCGCTGAGGGGTTTCACCCATCTGCTCGCTCGCTTCGAGTTGAGGTGGTGGTGGTGATGGTGTCGGTGAGGCGGGTCAGGCGAGGTTCTTGACCGCGGCCTCGACCTTGGTGCGGACCGACTCGGGCAGCGGGGCGTAGCCCAGTGCGGTGAGGTCGGCCTGGCCGGCGGTGCTGGCGGCGTGGCCGAGGAAGCCCTTGACCAGCGGCAGCTTGTCGGCGGGCAGGCCCTTCGAGCAGACGATCTCGTAGGTCACCAGGACGATCGGGTAGGCCCCGGCCTCCTTGGTGTTGTAGTCGATCTTCATCTTGAGGTCGTCGCCCTGGCCGACCACCTCGGCGCCGGCGATGGTCTTACCGGCCGACTCGGCGGTCAGCTCGGCGAACTCGCCGGCACCGTTGCCGATCTTGGCGGTCTTCAGGCCACCGTTCTCGGCGTACGACCACTCGACGTAGCCGATGGTGCCGTCCTGGTTCTTGATGGCGCTGGCCATGCCGTCCGACTTGGCCGCACCGGTGCCGCCCGGGGCCTTCCACTCCTTGGCCTTGCCGAAGGTCCAGTCGGACGCGGCGGTCTTGGAGAGGAAGTCGGTGAAGTTGTCGGTGGTGCCGGAGGAGTCCGAGCGGTGCACCGCGTTGATGGCGGTCGACGGCAGCGTGGCGCCCGGGTTGTCGGCCTTGATGGCCGGGTCGTCCCACTTGGTCACCTTGCCGGCGAAGATCTTCGCCAGGGTGGCCGGCTTGAGCTGGAGGTTGTCCACGCCGTTGACGTTGTAGGCGATGGCGACCGGGCCGATGACCATCGGCAGGTTGATCGCGGCGCCGCCGACGCACTTGGCGTTGGCCTGCGGCTGCTCCTCCTCCTTGAGGGCGGAGTCCGAGCCGGCGAAGTCGGCGGTGCCGGCGATGAAGGCCTGGATGCCGGCGCCCGAGCCGGACGGCTCGTAGTTGATCTTCGCACCGGAGCACTTCTGCTGGTACGCCTTGATCCACTCGTCCATGGCGTTCTTCTGCGCCGACGAGCCCTGGGCGTTCAGCGTGCCGGTGGCGCAGTCGGCGGCGGCGGCCGACCCGGAGGCGGAGGCGCTGCTCGCGGGCTCGTTGTTGTCCGAGCCGCATGCGCTGAGAGCGAGCGTCGCGGTAAGAGCGAGGCAGGCGAGAGTGCCGTGCCGCTGGAGCTTCACCTGAGGGGTTTCCCTTCACGTCTGACTTCGCACCCGGATTGGGGGCCCGGGGTGCCGGCGCTGACCGGCTGGTCCAAAAGTTAGGAGTGCCAGGTAGCCGGTTCGCCGGTCGCACATGAACGCGAGGTGAACAGGTGCGGCAGTGCAGGTGACCGCTCGCTGAGGGTGAGTTGTCCGTTAAGTGAACTCGGATGCCCCTGTCGGACGTATGGGCATTTTTCCGGTAGGCCGTTATCTGGCCGACGCGCTGCCGTTATCCGCCGGTGACCCGCCGGCCCGGCCGTGTCGGCCCGGCCGGGTCGGCCCGGGGCCGTCGCCGGGGCGGCGGACCCGGGCCGGTGTCGGTCAGGCCGACTGGTAGTTCACGTGCGCGGACCAGCGGGCGAAGCCGAGCCGCTCGTAGAGGGCCACCGCGGCGGTGTTCGACTCGTCGACGTAGAGCATGACCCGGTCCAGGCCCCGTCGGTCCCGCAGGTACGCCAGGCCGGCCGCCGTCAGCGCCCGACCCAGTCCGCCCCGGTGCGTCGCCGGGTCCACCCCGAGGACGTAGACCTCGCCGATCCGGGCCGAGCCGGGGCGCTCGTGGACCTTCGTCCAGTGGAAGCCGACCAGCCGGCCGGTGGCCTCCTCGACGGCGAGCATGAAGCCGTCCGGGTCGAACCACGGCTCGGCGAGGCGCACCCGCAGGTCGGCGGGGGACCAGCGGCCCTGTTCGGGGTGCTCGGCGAAGGCCCGCGCGTTGAGGGCGAGCCAGGCGGCGTCGTCGTCGCCCGGCCGGAACGCGCGCAGCGTCACCCCGTCCGGCAGTCGGGGCTCGGGGATCGGCGCGGTCAGCGGCCGGCGCAGTTGCCAGAGCACCCGTGCACGGCGCAGGCCCAGGTCGACGGCGAGCGCGGCGGCGGACGGGTGGTCGCCGTGCGCCCAGACCCGCAGCGGGCCGCCGGCCGCCGCCAGCACGCCCCGGGCCAGCGCCCGTCCCGTCCCGCGCCGCCGGTACGCCGGGTGCACCGCCAACTCCACGCCGGTCCCGGCCTCGCCGTCGGTGGTGTCCAGGTGGGCGTACCCGGTCAGCGTCCCGTCGGCGGCCTGGGCGGTCAGGTGCACCGCGGCGGCGTCCGGGTCCCGCAGCCGGAGCAGGACGTGCTCGTCGAACGGGTCCGCCCCGTCGGCGTCGCCGGCGGCCCCCGCGAGGGCCAGCACGTCGGCGATCTGCGCGGGGCTGAGGCGGTCGGTCCGGGTCACCTGCTGGCTGGTCGGTGCGGCGCTGCTCATGTCGTCACCGTAGTCCGGTCGGCCGCCGGTCCCGCCGTCCTTCAGTCGGCCCGCCGGGCGGTGTAGCAGGGGTCACGTCGGCGGGCCGGGCGGGCGACCACGGGCGGTTCGCCGCGCCTCACGTCGCGCCGTTGGGCAGCGCCGCCAGCTTGAACCGGCTGGTCAGGGCCGGCAGGATCTCGTACAGCGCGTCCACTGTGCCCTGCCGGTCGCCGCCGGCGTCGTGCAGCAGCACGACCGAGCCGGGTTCGACGTTGGTGAGGACCATCCCGGCGATCCGGCTGGCCCCCGGCGTCTCCCAGTCCGCCGGGTCGACCGTCCAGTG
Source organism: Micromonospora sp. NPDC002717 (assembly GCF_040295705.1). Classification (NCBI taxonomy): domain Bacteria; kingdom Bacillati; phylum Actinomycetota; class Actinomycetes; order Micromonosporales; family Micromonosporaceae; genus Micromonospora; species Micromonospora sp. NPDC002717. The sequence goes on from NZ_JBEOVW010000009.1 coordinate 124,711, forward strand.
CAGTGAGGTCATCCCGAGTTCCCGGGCCACGGACACCACCGAGTCGGTCCAGGCGCCGCCGGGTTGGCGGTAGTACGCGATCGGGGCGTTGGGCACCGCCGCCCGGATCGCCTCGCTGGTGCGCAGCAGGTCCGCCCGGATGGTCTCCGGCGACTGCTGGCCGAGGGTGACGTCGTGGTTCCAACTGTGGTTGCACAGGGTGTGCCCGTCGGCCACTATCGCCCGGATCAGGTCGGGGTGGCTCTGCGCGTTCTCGCCCACCACGCAGAAGGTGGCCCGGACGTGGTGCTCGCGGAGCAGGGCGAGCACCTGCGGGGTGTACTGCGGGTCCGGCCCGTCGTCGAAGGTCAGCGCGACCTGCGACGTGCCGCTGGTGGTCTGCGTTCCGTACGGCCCGTCGGTCGCGGTCGGGGTGCCGCTCGGGTCGGCTACCGCGGGCCCGGTGCTCCGGTCGTCGCCGGGCGTGGGCCGGTCGGGGTCGTCCGTCGGCGCCTGGTCGGCGTAGTGCTGGCCGGTGCTGGTCACGTCGGAGGCGGGCCGGTCGGGGATCAGGCTGCGGCCGAGCGCGTACGCCGTGCCGAGCAGGGCGATCACGATCAGCGCGACGATGCCGACGGTGCGCGCGGTGGAGGGGTCCCGGATCGTCGTGCCCGTCCGTGCCGAACCGTCGCCCCCGTGGTCGATGTGCACGCCGCCGCCCCCCTTTGTCAGCAAACCTGAGGGCCAGATTAGAACCGACAAGTCGGGCCAAAAGGGGCGTATGCGAAAGAGTCCCGGAAAGGGGGATCAGGGTCAGACGGGCAGCGGGGAGTGCTCCGACTCCGGCAGCGACCGGGACGGCGGCACGACGAACTTGTAGCCCACCTGCCGCACCGTGCCGATCATCGACTCGTACTCGGAGCCGAGCTTCGCCCGCAGCCGCCGGACGTGCACGTCGACCGTGCGGGTGCCGCCGAAGTAGTCGTAGCCCCAGACCTCCCGCAGGAGCTGGTCCCGGGTGAACACCCGGCCGGGGTGCTGCGCCAGGAACTTCAGCAGCTCGAACTCCTTGTAGGTCAGGTCGAGCGGCCGGCCCTTCAGCTTCGCGGCGTACGTGTCCGGGTCGATGGTGAGCTCGCCGGCGCGGATCGAGCCGCCGGCGCCGGACGTCGCGTTGCTCGGCCGGCCGACCGCCAGCCGCAGCCGGGCCTCCACCTCGGCCGGGCCCGCCGAGGCGAGGATGACGTCGTCGACGCCCCAGTCCGCGTTGAGCGCGATCAGCCCGGCCTCGGTGACCACCGCGACCAGCGGCACGCCGAGCCCGGTGGCGTGCAGCATCCGGCAGGTGGCCCGGGCCTCGCTCAGCTCGGAGCGGGCGTCGACCAGCACCGCGTCCGGGCTGGGGCCGGCCACCAGGGTGCGGACGTCGCGCGGCGCGGTGCGGACCGAGTGCGGCAGCAGGTCGAGTGCCGGCAGCACGGCGGATGCTTCGCCGGCGCGTGCGGTCACCAGCAGCAGGATCTCCACGATCACCTCCGTCCCGGCGGCCGTCGGCCGCGCGCGACCAGCGCTTTCCGCAGGGGGTGTGGCGCTGATGAACTTGCGTGGGTCCCGGCGTCGCTGACGGGCGGGTAGCGGCTTGAGCGTAACTGATGGCCCCGGCGTCACCTCCGCGTCCTTTCCCGTTTGCCCGGCTTGCCCATGATCGCGCCTCAGGTTTTAACGTTGCCGAAACCGTGACCTCCGCGCCGGCCGGCCGGTCTGGCACGATCGGGGCGTGTTTCCCTCCAGCTCGCCCGAGACCGGCCGCGACCCGTGGTCCGACGGGCCCCGCCCGGGGCCGTCGGGCCCGTCCCGTGGCCAGCCGCCGGCGCCGCGCACCGGGCCGGCCCCAGACGACGACGGCGCCCGCCGCGAGCGCGGCGGGCCGCGTCGCGCCCGTCGCGGTGGCGAGCCGCCGCGCCGGCCCGACGACGAGGCGGACGCCGAGCCGGACGAGGAGGTGATCGAGCCGGTCGAGGTGCGCCGACCGCTCGCGCTGGCCGTCGCCGGGTTCGCGGTCCTGCTCGGCATCGGCCTGGTGCTCGGGGCGCAGACCTCCGGCCCGGGCCACCGGCTGCCGTTCGCGGGCATCGTCCTCGGCGTGCAACTGCTCTTCGTGCTGGCCTGGACGATGGCCATGCGGCCGCCGGCGCTGCTGCTGGTCGCCCTGGTCAGCGTGGCCGCCGCGGTCGCGGCCGACGCCGCCGCCGTGCAGACGGACGTCGCCGGGCTGGCGCCGCTGGGCTACGTCGCGGCGGGCGCCTTCCTCCTCGGGGTGCTCGGCCAGCTCGTCCGGCGGGTCGACCGCGTGCGGGTGACCGACTCCCTGGGCGGCACCCTGCTGATCGTGGTGGGCGTCGTCGCCTTCGCCACCCTGATCACGCTCAGCCGGATCCCGGCCGGCACCCAGGCCATCACCGTCTGTCTCACCGCCAGCGGGGTCGCGCTCACCGTCGCCCGGCTCACCGACGCGGTGGCGCCCTGGCCGCGGCTGGCGCCGCAGGTGCCCCGGGGCGCGGCCGGCGTGGTCGGCGGCGCCATGGTCGGCACGCTGGTCAGCGCCGCCCTCGGCAGTTACCTGGTGGCACCCTTCACCCCGACCAGGGCCGCGATCATCGGGCTGGTCGCGGCCGTCGCCGCCGTGCTGGCCGACCTCGCCGTGGGGTACGCGGAGGCGGGCCGGCTGATGGCGGGGGAGCCGCCGACCATGTGGGTGGCCCGGCACATGCAGGGGCCGCTCGGCGGCTTCGCCCTCGCCGCGCCGGCCGCGTACGCCATGTGCAAGCTGGTCCTCTGACGCGCGGTTGAGGATTTCCCCGTCCGGGTAACCACCGAAAGGCCGCTTCGCGGCACCCCGGGCACTCACGACAGGAGGCGGCGTGGCGCAGGATCACACGTACGAGGAGCGGCCCCGTCGACGCGGGCGCAAGGTGCTCGTCACCCTCGTCGTCCTGCTCCTGGTCCTCGGCGGCCTGCTCGTCGTGGCCGACCGGGTCGCGGCCGGGGTGGCCGAGCGCGCCATCGCCGACCAGGTCCGGCAGGAGGTCGCCAAGCAGGGGGCGCAGTCCTCGGCGCCGGAGGTCGAGGTCGGCGGCTTCCCGTTCCTCACCCAGGTGCTCGACGGCCGGTACGAGCGCATCTCCATCGGGCTGCGCGACGTGCAGGGCTCGGTGCAGGGTGACGTGGTCGCGCTGCCGAAGCTCGACGTGGACGCCCGCAACGTCCGCGCGTCGCTGGACACGATCCGCTCCGGGCAGGGTGACGTGGTCGCCGAGACGGTCGACGGCACCGGCACCATCAGCTACGACAGCCTCGCCAAGCTGCTCGACCGGCCCGGGTTGACCCTCGGCGAGCAGGGCGGCCGGCTCGCCGTCACCGCCCCGGTCGACATCCTCGGCCAGCGGCTCACCGTGACCGGCACCGCCGACATCACCGTCGGCAAGGAGGGGCAGGTGGCGCTGCGCTTCAACGACCTGAACGCCGAGGGGCTGCCGAACGTGCCGCTGGCCCGGACGATGCTCAACAACTACGCCAGGAGCATCTCGGTCGACGTGCCCCTGCCCGAGCTGCCGTTCCAGCTCGCCGTCCGGGAGGTCCGGCCGCTGCCCGAGGGGCTGGCGGTGACCGCGGACGCGAAGAACGTGCCGATCAACTCCGCCGTCGGCTGAGCCGCCGGCGGTCCGCCGGTCGGCGCGAGCGCGGAGGCGACGCGACCGGGGGTGACGGGCCGGTGGCGCGGCGGCGCGTCCCGGATGCTGGTCGGGCCGGTGGCGTCATCGGGCGTGGCTGGTAGGCTCCCTGCTCATGGGGACGCTCCTCACCAAACGGCGCGCGGTCGACCTGTGCCGCGTGGCCACCTGCCTGTGTCGCCCCGTCATCTGACGGCGGGGCTGTCCTCGGCTGCCTGACGCAGCCAGTGGCACTCAGGGTCCGCGTACCCCCGGTGCTCTCCCACCGAACGCCCGGCAGCGGCGCCGTCGCACGAACCCGTGATCCGTTTCCTCGCTATGGGTCCCGCGCGTGGTGCGACAGTTATGTTCATCGATCTCCGCGCGCTGGCTCACCATCCATCCTCACCAGGGAGTGATCTGATGAGTCGCGACACCGCACTCGTCTCGGCCGAGTGGGCCGAGAAGAACATCGACGCCCCGGGCGTCGTCTTCGTCGAGGTCGACGAGGACACCTCGGCCTACGACACCGGCCACATCGCCGGCGCGATCAAGCTGGACTGGAAGACCGACCTGCAGGACCAGGTGCGCCGGGACTTCGTCAACAAGAGCCAGTTCGAGGCCCTGCTCTCCGAGCGCGGCATCGGCAACGACGACACCGTCATCCTCTACGGCGGCAACAACAACTGGTTCGCCGCGTACGCCTACTGGTACTTCAAGCTCTACGGCCACCGCGACGTGAAGCTGCTCGACGGCGGTCGCAAGAAGTGGGAGCTGGACGCCCGCCCGCTGGTGACCGACGCGGTGACCCGCCCGGCGACGCAGTACGTGGCGCAGGAGCCGGACACCTCCATCCGGGCCTTCCGCGACGAGGTCGTGGCCGCGATCGGCACCAAGAACCTGGTCGACGTGCGCAGCCCCGACGAGTTCGCGGGCCGGCTGCTCGCCCCCGCCCACCTGCCGCAGGAGCAGGCGCAGCGGGCCGGGCACATCCCCACCGCGATCAGCGTGCCGTGGTCGAAGGCGGCCAACGAGGACGGCACCTTCAAGTCCGACGACGAGCTGCGCAGGATCTACGCCGCCGCCGGGCTGGACGACAGCAGGGAGACCATCGCGTACTGCCGGATCGGCGAGCGCTCCTCGCACAGCTGGTTCGTGCTCCAGGAGCTGCTCGGGCACCGCAACGTGAAGAACTACGACGGATCCTGGACCGAGTACGGCTCGCTGGTCGGCGTGCCGGTCGCGCTCGGCGACGAGCCCGGGGAGGCCTGAGCCATGACCGCACCCACCGCTGCCGGCTGCGCCGCTCCCGACCAGGCCGCCCCGCTGCCCGCGAGCCTCGACCTGGAGAAGGAGACCGTGATCACCGGCGTCGTCCGGTCCGACGCGGGCGAGGCCGTGCCGGGCGCGTACGTCCGGCTGCTCGACTCGACCGGTGAGTTCACCGCCGAGGTGGTGACGTCGCCGGCCGGCCAGTTCCGGTTCTTCGCCGCGCCGGGGACCTGGACCCTGCGGGCGCTCTCCCGGCACGGCAACGGCGACACCGCCGTGACCGCCGGCCGGGGCATCAACGAGGTCGCCGTCACCGTCGCCTCCTGACCCACGCTCTGATCGGCCCGTGGCCCGCCCCCTCGCCGAGGGGGCGGGCCACGACCGTCTCCGGGTGCGTTCCACCGGCGTGACACGATGGCGTCGTGAACGGTGTCGTAGCGACGGGGCAGGCCCCGCCCACCGGTCCCGACCGGCCGGCGTCCCGGCGGTGGCTGCCCTGGCTGCTCGCCGCCACCGTGGCCTGGGCGGTGCTGCTGACGGTGCTCACCTGGGCGTCGGTGCGGGACGACCCGCCGACCGTCCGGGAGCAGCGCAGTCTGGCCGAGGCCGGCCCGGTCGTCGACCGCGCGGTCGGCGAGTTGGTCGCGGCGGCCGGCGACACCGCCGTGCTGACCCCGCCCGAGATCGAGCGGGGCTGCCGGGTCACCCCGTTCGCCGACGGCGCCACCCTGACCCGTGGGGTGGACGTGTTCGTCCCCGCCGGCCAGGAGCGGGCACTGCTGGAGCGGGTCGCGGAGCGGCTCCCGGGGCACTGGCGGGCCGGGGTCCGGGTGACCTCGGATGTCGGCCCGCGGCTGCGCGCCGACGCGGGCGAGTTCGTCACCGTCGAGGGCACGGTCGCCGGGGACGGCCGGGTCCGGCTGGCGGCCGACACGGGCTGCCGGCCGGTCGGCGACGGCTACGCCGCGCCGGCGACCGGCGCCACCGGCGCGGAGACCGAGGCCCTGGCGGCGGCGCTGCGGGCCCTCAGCGGCCCGGCCGGAGCGGCCCCCGAGGTGGTCGTCGCGCCCTGCCCCGCCGGCGGCGCCGCCCGCACCGCTCGCGCCGAGGTCGTCCCGGCCCCGCCGTCCCCGGCCGCCGCGCTCGCCTCCGTCGCCCGTGTCCCGCTGCTGAACACCTCCCAGGCGTACGCCTACCGGAGCGGCGGCGTCATGGTCGTCGCCGGTCTCTCGGGTGACCGGGTCGCCCTCTCCGCCACCACCGGTTGTCCGGCCTGAGGCCGGCGGTCAGTGGCCGGGGGCGTGGTCGTGCGGGGAGCGGCTGCGCCCGAGCGCGTCGACGTGCCCCCAGCGGCCGGGGATGTCGAGCAGCTCGACCCGGCCCATCCCCTCGGGCACGGCGGGATCGATGATCAGGTGCTCGCCCTGCGGCTCCAGCCCCAGCATCACCCGTAGCAGCAGCAGCGGGGTACCCGCCGACCAGGCCTGCGGGCTGCACGCGGTCGGGTACTCCACCGGGTACTCGGTGAGGCTCCGCTCGTAGCCGGCGAAGGCCTCCGGCAGCCGCCCCCCGAAGAACCGGGACGCGGCAAGCATCGCCTCGCAGATCTGGCTGGCCTCCCGGCGGAACCCGTACCGCCACAGGCCCCAGGCGATGATCGAGTTGTCGAACGGCCACACCGTCCCCACGTGGTAGCCGACGGGGTTGTACCGCCCCTGGTCGTCGGCGAGGGTCCGGACGCCCCAGCCGGAGAAGAGCCGCGGGCCCAGCAGGTGCTCGGCGACCCGGCCGGCCCGCGACTCGTCCACGATGCCGCTCCACAGCAGGTGCCCCATGTTGGAGCTGAGCGCGTCCACGTGCCGGCCGTCGGCGTCGAGGGCGAGCGCGTAGAACTCCCGCTCCGGGATCCAGAAGTCCCGGTTGAACCGCATCTTCAGCTCGGCCGCCTCCCGCTCCAGCCGGTCGGCGTACGCGGGGTCGCCCCAGAACGTCCGGGCCAGCCGCGCGCCGCGGATCTTCGCGTCGTACGCGTACCCCTGGAGTTCGCAGGTGGCGCGGGGGAAGCCGGGCAGCCGGCCGTCGTGGTAGGAGATCGAGTCCCAGGAGTCCTTCCAGCACTGGTTCTGCAGCCCCGTCTGCGGGTTGCGCGTCTGGTACCACAGGTATCCGGTCCCGAGCAGGTCGCCATACGTGTCGATCCAGGCGAGCGCGGCGCGGGTCTGGGCCTCCAGCTGCCGCACCAGCCCGGCGTCACCGGTCCACCGCTCGTACTCGTCGAGCAGGATGACGAACAGCGGCGTGGAGTCCGCCGACCCGTAGTACGGCGAGTGGGGCTGCTCCTCGAAACCCGCCGTCTCGCCGTAGCGCAGCTCGTGCAGGACCTTGCCCGGCTCCTCGTCCCGGAAGTCGTCGATCCGGTGACCCTGGAGGCCGGCCAGCATCAAGATCGTCGCCGGGATCAGCTCCGGCAGGAAGGGCACCACCTGGAGCGAGGTGATGATGCTGTCCCGACCGAACAGGGTCATGAACCACGGGAGCCCGGCGGCCATCAGCCGCACGCCGAGGGTGATCGACTCGTAGCGCAGCGCCGCCAGGTCGGCCACGCTCTGCCGGTACGCCCCGGCCAGCGGCTGGCAGTCGCAGCCGAGCTTCGGCGCCCGGGCGATCAGCTCGTCGTGCTCGGCCCGGATCGCGGCCGAGGTGCGACTGCCGCCGTACAGCGGCAGGTTGGCCCGGATGTCCTCGCCGCGCGCCCCGTAGATGACGGTGGCCACCTTCAGCCGGGTGCGCCACTCGCCGTGCGGGCCGAGGCGGATCCGGAAGGTCATACCGGACACCTCGACGTGCGCGGGCGCGCTGGAGCTGATCACCGTCTCGCGGTGGAAGTTCTCCCGGCGGTAGGTGAGGCGCAGCTCGCCGTCGCCGACGGTGGCGGTGCTGTGACCGTGCTTCTGCCGGACGTGCTTGATCTCGAACAGGTCCGCGAAGTCGGCGCCCATGTCCAACCGGACGGTGAACTCCGTCTCCTTCCCGGCGTGGTTGAGCAGCGTCAGTTCCTCCTCGAAGCTGGCGCCGATGGACCGGCGCCGGATCACCGACACCTTTGCGTCCAGGTAGTGGGTCGGCTCGCCGGGGACGAGGAAGAAGCGGGTGCGGAAGGACTCCGCGTCGTCGACGCTGAGCGCGTGCAGCCGCTCGCCGTCGAGGGTCAGCACCCAGGTGGAGAGGAACCGGGTGTCGAAGGAGAAGAGCCCCGTCGGGAAGTCGAGGGACTGCTCGATGTCGCCGTGCCGGTCGCTGACCAGGAAGGTGTTGCCGTCCAGGATGCTGACCGACTCCCTCACCGCAGCCGTCCGGCCTGCTCGCGGGCGACCTGGCGGGGATCCCGGGTGCCGGGCGGGTCGGGGAAGAACCGGCGGAACGCCAGGAAGAGCACGACGTCGCCGCTGAAGCTGCTCTCGTTGCGCAGCACGCTCGAGATCGCCTGGGCCCGGCCGGTGACGAGCCGGTCGAACAATTCCTCGCTCGTGTACCAGATCGCGTCGGCCGGCCCCCGGTTGCGGCTGACGTCGATCGCGCCCGGCTGAAGCCGGACCAGCCAGTGCGCCGTCTGGTTGCCCCGGGCGAGGTCGATCTGCATCGTCCCGCTGACCGGACTGCGCAGCACCTGCGGGGCGCGCGCCGGCAGCGATTCGAAGAACCGCTCCGTCGCCTCGGTCACATTCCGAATCGTAGGCATTCGCCCGAAGTGTCGGGACGGTATCGAGGGGCGAGGGTCAGTAGACCAGCGCCTGCGCCCCCTCGGCCATCGCCTCCTCGACGAAGACCGCCGCGCCGGCGATGCGGACGCCCGGCAGCACGTCGTCCGGGCCGATGTCCCGACGGGCGGCGCACTGGGTGCAGGCGGTCACCGTGCCGGTCGTGAGGATCACGTGCAGCAGCTCGGCCAGCGGGGCCGAGTGTGGCAGCTCGAACTCCTGCGCCCGGCCGGGCAGCGCGAACCAGGTCGACTCCCCGGTCAACCAGAGCGACACGTGCACCCCGGCGGCGGCCGCGGTGGCGGCGACGGTGAAGGCCTGGGCGCACCGCTCGGGGGCATCCGCGCCGGCGGTGGCCTTGACGACGAGAGTGCGGGCCATGGGGCCCAGCATAGGATGGTCGCGATGGTTACCGAGATCGGGTTCGTCAGCCTGCTGGTCGCCGGCCTGGGCGCGCTCGCCGGTGGCCTGGTCTACCTTGCCGTACGCATATCGAGAGGACGTTGGTGAGCGCGAGGAGTGAGCCGGTCCTGCGAGCCCCGCAGCCGCGAACGAAGGTGACACGGTGAGCGCGAGGAGTGAGCCGGTCCTGCGAGCCCCGCAGCCGCGAACGAGGAGAGGCGGAGTGAACCGGTGAGCGACGAGAACCCCCTGCAGCCGCCGCCGTGGCTGAACGCGCCGCCGGTCGACCCGTACCCCTACGAGGAGAGCCACGACCTGCGGGTCGGCCCGAAGCTGCACCCGTCGCTGGACGGCCTGCTGCCGTACGTCGGGGTGTGGCGCGGCCGTGGCCGGGGCGGCTTCCCCACGATCGAGGACTTCGACTACGCCCAGGAGATCCGGATCAGCCACGACGGCCGGCCGTTCCTGTTCTACGAGTCGCGCGCCTGGATCCTGGACGAGCAGAGCCGGCCGGTCCGCCCGGCGGGCCGTGAGGTCGGCTGGTGGCGGCCGGTGATGGACGGCGAGCGGGTCACCGACGAGCTGGAAGCGCTGATGACCACGCCGACCGGGGTCATGGAGCTGCACATCGGCAAGCGCAAGGGCACCCAGCTCGAGTTCGTGACCGACGCGGTGGTCCGGACGGCGACCGCCAAGGAGGTCACCGCCGGTCACCGCCTCTTCGGCATCGTCGAGGGCGCGCTGCTCTACGCCCAGGAGATGGCCGCCGTCGGTCACGGCCTCTCGCCGCACCTCTCCGCCCGCCTCACCCGCGTGGCCGGCTGACCCGCCCGACCCGCCCCCTCCCCGGTCAGGGGAGGGGGAAGCCCAGCAGGGCCCGGAGGGCCGGCGTGTGCGGGGAGCGGCGCAGCGGGACGGCGTCCAGGGTGCGGACCTCCGCCAGGCCACGGACGGACGAGGTGAGCCAGACGCCGTCGGCGGAGTGCAACTCGGCCGGGGTGACGAGGCGCTCGTCGGCGCGCAGGCCCAGTTCGTGGGCGTGGGCGAGGAGCCAGGCGGCGGTCACGCCCGGCAGCACGCCCGTCTCGGCGGCGGGCACGGTGCGGAGGGTGTCGCCGGCCAGCCAGACCAGGTTGGCGGTCGGGCCCTCCAGGGCGTACCCGTCGGTGGAGACCCAGAGCGCGTCGTCCACCCCGCTGCGGGCCGCCCAGCGGCGGGCGGCGGTGCTCACCGCGTACGACGTCGACTTGACCCCGGCGGGCAGCCAGTCGAGTGCGGCGCGGGCCCGCGCCGCGACGCCGAGCGGCAGGGTGGCGACGGTGATCCCGTCCCGGCGGGCCGCCCGGGTCGCCGCCGGCACCTCGCCCAGCGTGGCGTGGACGCTCGGCGGGCCGCCGCCCTCCGGGCCTCGGGTGCAGACCAGCCGCAGCGCGCCCTCGACCTCGGCCGGCCAGCCGGCGCTCACGGTCTCCAGCAGGCCGACCAGCACGTCGGTGGGGGGCAGGGGGAGCTCGACGGCCGTCGCCGCCCGGGCCAGTCGGGCCAGGTGGGCGTCGCGCAGCCACGGCCGCCCGCCCCGCAGGTGCATGGTTTCGAAGAGCCCGTCGCCGTGCAGCACCCCCCGGTCGTCGCCGCGCAGCACCGGCTCCCCGGGCGGCACCAGCCCGCGCCCCGGCACGGCGATCCTCGACGCCACCATGACCGCCGAGCGTAGCGGCGGGCCTGCGCACCCGCTGCCGCCCGGTGCGGGGAGGCCGTCGCCCGCCCGACGCCGTCACCGGTGGCACGGGAACTCGACGGGCCGTTCGACCCGGCGGCCGGGGCGGTCGGGCGAACTATGATCGGACGGTGTCCGAATCCTCCCTCGCGGAAATGCTCCGCGCCCGTGGGCTGCGGCTGACGGCGCAGCGGCAACTGGTCCTCCAGGCCGTGCTCGACCTGGGGCACGCCACCCCGGAGCAGGTGCACACGGCCGTCCGGGAGGTGGCCGCGGGGGTCAACATCACCACCATCTACCGCACGCTGGAGCTGCTGGAACGGCTCGGCCTGGTCACCCACACCCACCTCTCGCACGGCTCGCCGACCTACCACGCGGCCGGCGAGGACCAGCACGTCCACCTTGTCTGCCGGGAGTGCGGCGCGATCGACGAGATCGATCCGGAGCTGCTGCGCCCGCTGGCCGACCGGTTGGCGCAGCAGCGCGGGTTCCGGGTGGACATCGGCCACGTCTCCCTCTTCGGCGTCTGCGACCGCTGCGAGAACGGGGACCGGAAATGATCGACATCGCGGGCGCGGTGAGCGTCGAGAGCATCGACGAGGCCAGCCGGGACCAGCCCGAGCCGGCGCACGTGGCGGCCGGCGTCCGGGGGGTGGCCGCGCACTACGGCGACCCGATGCGCGAGCAGCGCAGCCTCGAGACCGCGGTCGGTCTGGTCGACCGCTCGCACCGGGGCGTCGTCGCGGTGCCGGGCGAGGAGCGGATCGGCTGGCTGCACACCCTCACCACCCAGCACCTGGCGCAGCTCGCCGCCGGTCAGGGCACCGAGCTGCTGGTGCTCTCGCCGCACGGGCACGTCGAGCAGCACGCCATGGTGGCCGAGGACGGCGTGACCACCTGGCTCGACACCGAGCCGGGCGCCACCACCGGCCTGCTGTCCTACCTGGAGAAGATGCGGTTCTTCAGCCGGGTCGAGCCGCGCGACGCGACCGCCGAGCACGCGCTGCTCTCGCTGGTCGGGCCGGAGGCCCCCGCCGCGGCCGGGACGCTCGGCGTGACCGGGCTGGCCGTACCCGACGTGGTCGCGGTGCCCGGCCCGAAGTTCCGCGCCGGCGAGGTGCCGCCCCGGCCGACCGCGCTGTACGACGTCAGGCCGCTCCCGGTCGGCGGGTGGGCGCGACGCGGCCCGTTGGGCGTGGACCTGCTCGTGCCCCGGGCCGCGATGGAACAGGTGGTCACCGAGCTGCGCGGCAACGGGGTGCCGGTGGCCGGGCTGTGGGCGTACGAGGCGGTGCGGGTGGCCGCCCGGCGGGCCCGGGTCGGGGTGGACACCGACCACCGCACGATCCCGGCCGAGGTGGACCTGGTCGCCCCCGCCGTGCACCTCGACAAGGGCTGCTACCGGGGCCAGGAGACCGTGGCCCGGGTGCACAACATGGGCCGGCCGCCGCGTCGGCTCGTCCTGCTGCACCTGGACGGGGTCACCACCGACCAGCCGCCGGTCGCCGGGACGCCGGTGACCCTCGACGGCCGGGCGGTCGGCTTCGTCGGCACCGCCGTGCACCACCACGAGCTGGGCCAGGTCGCCCTGGCCGTGGTCAAGCGCAACGTCGCCGACGACGCCCGCCTGCTCGTCGGCGAGACCGCCGCCGCGATCGATCCGGCCTAGCGCTCCGACGGCGAAAGAATCTCTCCTTTGCGGCGCTGAGGCCGGAAAAGTTCCGGTCGACTGGCTCCCTGACCTCGGTCTAGGATCCGGGCATGACGACAGGGACGTTGATCACGGTTGCCCCCACCGGCGCGGAGTCGGCCAAGGCGGAGGTGCCGGCGCTGCCGGTGACGCTCGACGAGCTGCTGCTCACCGCGAAGGAGTGCGAGGCGCTCGGCGCCGCCGTGATCCACGTCCACATCCGCGACGACGAGGCGAAGCCGACCCTGGACCAGGGGCGGCTGCGGGAGACCGTGGCGGCGCTGCGGGAGAGCACCGACCTGATCGTGCAGCTCTCCTCCGGCGGCGCGGTGACCGACCCGGAGGCCGACCGGCTCGCCGTGCTCGACGCCGGGCCCGACATGGCCTCCTGCACGATGGGCACGCTCAACTTCGGCGACGACGTCTTCCTCAACCGTTGGAAGTTCATCGTCGACCTGCACACCCGGATGCAGGAGCGCGGCATCGTGCCGGAGTACGAGATCTTCGACCTCGGTCACCTGACGGCCCTGCAGCGCCTGCTCGGCAAGTACGGCCTGCCGGCCGGCGGGCACGTGCACGTCGACTTCGTGATGGGCGTGCCGGGCGGCATGCCGGGCACCACCTCGGCGCTGGTCGCCGCCCACCAGGCGCTGCGCGACCTGCCCGAGGGCACGACCTTCTCGGCCACCGGCATCGGCCGCAGCACCATTCCGGTCATGCTGGCGTCGCTCTCGGCCGGCGGGCACCTGCGCGTCGGCATGGAGGACACGGTCACCTACGCCAAGGGCCGCCCGGTGGAGTCCAACATGCAGCTCGTCGCCCGGGCGGTCGGCTTCGCCCAACTCGCCCAGCGGCCGCCGCTGACCACCGCCGAGGCGCGTGGGCTGCTCGGCGTACCGGCCGCCGGGCGGTAAGCGGCGGCTCCGCCGGCACTCCTGTACGCCCGGACGCCGACTGCCTGGTCACCCGCCCGCCGGGGGTGGCCGGGCGGTCGGTACCGTCCACACCGTGGGAAAGACGTACGAGGGCGGCGTGCCGCTCGCCGAGGTGGTCCGGTCCGGGTTCGTCGAGGGCGTGCACCGGGGTTCGGTGGTGGTGCTCGACGCCGACGGCGCGTCGGTGGCCGGTGCCGGGGACGTGACCTCCCCGGTCTTCCCTCGCTCGTCCAACAAGCCGATGCAGGCGGTCGGGATGCTCCGCGCCGGGCTGTCGCTGACCGACCCGGCGGACGTGGCGATGGTCGCGGCCAGCCACGCCGGGGAGGACTTCCACCTGGCCCGGGTCGGCGCGCTGCTGGCCGGCGCGGGGCTGGACGAGTCGGCCCTGCACTGCCCGCCGGAGCTGCCGGTGGGCGAGGACGCGCGGGCCGCCGTGCTGCGCGCCGGCGGCGGTCCCACCCGTACGCAGATGAACTGCTCCGGCAAGCACAGCGGGATGCTGCTGACCTGCCTGGCGGCCGGCTGGCCGCTCGACGGGTACTGGCGCCCGGAGCACCCGTTGCAGCAGCGGCTCCGCGACGCGGTCGAGGAGTTCACCGGTGAGCGGGCGGCGGCGGTCGGGGTGGACGGCTGCGGCGCTCCCGTGCTCGCGGTGTCGCTGACCGGCCTGGCCGGGGCGTACCTCCGGCTGGTCTCGGCGGAGCCCGGCTCCGTGCCCCGGACGGTGGCCGACGCGATGCGCGCCCATCCGGAGATCGTCGGCGGCACGCAGGCCGACGACACCCGACTGATGCTCGGCGTCCCCGGGCTGCTCGCCAAGGTGGGCGCCGAGGGCGTCATCGCCGTCGCGGTGCCCGGGACCGGCGCGGTCGCCCTCAAGATCGACGACGGTGCGGGCCGGGCGCGGATGCCGGTGCTGGTCTCCGCCCTGCGCCGCCTCGGCCTGGACGCCCCGGTGCTGGCCGAGTACGCCGAGGTGCCCCTCTTCGGCGGCGGCCTCCCGGTCGGCGCCGTACGCCCCGTCTGGTAGCCGCCGCCGCTGCGGCGACCTGCCCCGCCACGCCGCGACCCCTGCTCGGCGGCGCCGCGACGCCCAGCCCGGCGATGCCACGACGGTCAGCGCGCCGACGGCCCGGCGCCGGGCGCCGGGCCGGGTCGGGCGTCAGGGCAGGAAATCGAGCAGGGCGGCGTTGACCGGGGCGGGACGCTCCAGCGGCAGCAGGTGGGCTGCGTCCGGCACGTCGGGCAGGCGGGTCGCGCCCGGCGCCTCGGCCGCGATCCGGTCGGCGAGCCGGTTGATGTCCGGCACGTCCGCGGCGCCGGCGGTGACCAGGACCGGCACCCGCAGCTCGCCGAGGCGCCCGATCGCGGGCGGGTCGAGCTCGGCGACGTCCACCGCGCTGAGGGCCTGCTCGGCGGCGAGCGCCCGCTGGTCCATCTCGACGGCGAACGCGACCAGCTCCTGGTCGACGTCCTCGGGGCGGCGTCCGGGGCCGACCACCCAGAACCGCACCTCACCGGCGGCGCTGGCGGCGAAGTCCTCAGGGTCGACCTCGCCCACCAGGGTGTCCCAGAGGCCGTTCGCCTCCTCGGACCACTCGTGTCCGGAGACGGCGCTGCCGAGCAGGGCGAGCGCGGTCACCCGGTCGGGGTGGGCCAGCGCGGTGTCGATGGCGACCGCGCCGCCGAACGAGCAGCCGACCAGGGCGGCCCGGGGGAGGTCGAGCGCGTCGAGCAGCCCCGCCACGTCGTCGTGGTGGGCGAACGGGGCGGGTGGCAGCTCCGAGTCGCCGTAGCCGCGCAGGTCCAGGGCGATCACCCGGTGCCGCTCGGCCAGCGGGCCGATCTGTCCCCGCCACATCCGGCGGTCCGCGATCCCCGCGTGCAGCAGGACGACGGGGGAGCCGCTGCCGGTGTCGTCGTACGCGAGCACCGCGCCGTTCACCTCGATCTTGGTCATCGCAGGAAGGTACGCAGGTGACGATCGGGCACGCAACTTGCATACGTGAGACCTCGCTAACTCCGGTTAGCACTTTGCTTGCAGGAGCTAGCAGGGCGGGCTACCGTCGGGGTATGGCCACTGGTAAAGACCTTCCCGACGTCGGCGGGTTCATTCGCGACCTGCGCCGCAACGCGAAGATCTCGCTCCGACAGCTCGCCGAGCAGGCGGGGGTCAGCAACCCGTACCTCAGTCAGATCGAGCGCGGCCTGCGCAAGCCGAGCGCGGAGGTGCTCCAGCAGCTCGCCAGCGCGCTGCGGGTCTCCACCCCGGCGATGTACCTGCGCGCCGGGCTGCTCGACGACAAGGAGGGCCAGGGTGTGCTCGCGGCCATCGCGGTCGACCCCGACCTGACGATGGCGCAGAAGCAGTCGCTCACCCAGATCTACGAGACGTTCCGGCGGGAGAACGCGCGGCTCGCCGAGGCGACCGCTGCGGCCGCCGGCGCCACGCCGGACGGTGCCGCCCCGGGCGCGCCCGGGGCGGCCGAGGCGCCGGACCTGGCCAACCTCGCCGCCACCGGACCCACCACGCCGGAGGGCACCCCGACCGAGGCCGTCCTCGAGTCGGTCGCCGTCACCGAGGCCGGCCCCGCCCCCGCTCCGACCGACACCCCCGCGAAGAAGGCCGCCCGCAGGGCGGTCCGGAAGGCCGCCGACGCGGCCGAAGAGGAGAAGTGATGACCCAGCCGAAGACCCACCGCATCCCGGCCCCGATCTACGCCGCCGCCGGCGCGGGCGAGCTGGCCCTCCAGCAGCTCCGCAAGCTTCCCGCCGTGGTGACCGAGGTCGTCGCCGACCTGGGCGGCAAGGCCGTCGTGACCGGCTTCGAGCTGCGGCAGAAGGCCAACGACACGTTGCGCACGGCGAACCTGACCGCCAGCGGCCTGCGCGAGAAGGCCGCCTCGTCCGACCTCGACCTGAAGCGCCTCCGCGAGGCGGCCGACCTCGACAAGCTGCGCGAGGTCGCGGACCTCGACAAGCTCCGCGAGGTCGCGGACCTGGACAAGCTGCGCGAGGTGGCGACCCGCAACGCCGCCGTGGTGGTCGCCGGCGCCCAGGCCGCGCAGGAGCGGGCGCAGGCCGCGTACGTCGCGCTGGTCGCCCGGGGTGAGCGGGTCGTCGGCGCCGGCGTGCTGGAGGCCGCCGAGACCGTGAACGCCGACATCGAGGCCACCGAGGCCGAGCTCGAGCCGGCCGGGACCGCCGCGACGACGCCGGCCGTCCCGACCGCCGCCGAGGTGCCGACGCCGGCCGCCCCGACCACCGTCGAGGTGCCGACGCCGGCCGACGTGGCCGAGGTTGTGGAGGCCAAGCCGGCCGCCGCCAAGACCGCCGCCAAGAAGGCGACCCGGGCGCCCCGGGCCACCAAGACCGCCGCCAAGCCGGCCGCCACGCCGTCGGCGAAGCTGCCCCGGGCCACCAAGCGGACCCGCCCGGCCGCCGAGTAGTCCCGCTGCGCCGGCGACCCCGGAGGCGTCCTGTCGGACGTTTCCGGGGTCGCCGGCATAAGCTTGCCGTCATGGCCCACGCCGCGCCGCTCTTCGCCTTCGAAGTCCGCTACGTGATCGAGCTGATCCTGCTCGTGTTCGCGTTGATCGTGCAGGGCGTCGCCCTGGTGCACGCCATCACCCAGCGCTCCGACGCCTTCGCCGCCATCGGCACCCTGCCCAAGGGCGGCTGGGTCGCCATCCTGGCCGTCTGCCTGGTGCTGACCCTGCTCGGCTTCGGGCCGATCAGCCTCTTCGGCCTGATCGGCATCGCGGCGGGCCTCATCTACCTGCTCGACGTCCGGGTCGGCCTGCGCGACCTGAGCGACGGCAGAGGGTCCTGGTGAGAGGTTTCCGCTGGCCGCCCCCGCCGGACGGCGGGCCCCGCACCTGGGGGCCCGGTCCCGGTGCCCCGCGCACCGGCAGGCCGGCCCTGCCCGAGCCGGAGACCGAGCTGGTCGCCACGCCGCACGGCGTACGGCTGGAGCAACTCGTCACCGGGGCGGGTGACCCGACCACCGTGTTCGCCCACGGGCTGGGCAACGGCATCGCCACCACCCGGCCGTTCGGCAGCGGGGTGACCGGCCGCAAGCTCTTCTTCCAGTTCCGCGGGCACGGCCGCTCCGACGCGCCGCCCGGCCCGTGGAGCTACCTGGACCTGGCCCGCGACCTGCGCGCGGTCGCCGACCTGGGCGGCGCCACCCGGGCCTTCGGCGCCAGCCTCGGCGCGGGTGCGCTCTGCCGGCTGCTCGCCGAGAGCCCCGAACGCTTCGAGCGGCTGGTCTTCTTCCTGCCGGCGGTGCTGGACCGGCCGCGCGGCGAGGTCGCCCGATCACGGCTGACCGAGCTGTTCGACGCCGTGGAGAGCGGGGACGCCTCCGCCGTCGCCGACGTGGTCCAGGCGGAGCTGCCGCCAGCGGTGCGCAACACCCCGGCCGGCTGGGCCTACCTGCGCCAGCGGCTCGACCAACTCCTCCGCGACGGGCTCGCCCCCGGGCTCGCCAGCCTGCCCGAGCAGGCGCCGCTGCGCGACGCCGGGTCGCTGGCCGCGGTCACCGCGCCCGCCCTGGTGATCGGCTGCGCCGGCGACGACCTGCACCCGGCCGAGGTCGCCGAGCAGCTCGCGGCCGCGCTGCCCCGGGCCACCCTGCACGTGTACGACCGGCCCGGCGTCCTCTGGACCGAACGCGCCGACCTGCGCAGCCGGATATCCGCCTTCCTCAACGAGTAGTGTGCCCTGACATGGGCGTCACACACCACGGTCGTACGCACCGGCTGGACCTCGCCGACCCGACGCTGCGGGAGTGGGAGTGCACCGTGTTGCACGCCGACCCGGAGCAGGGCATCGTGCTGGACCGGTCGGCGTTCTACCCGGGCGGTGGCGGACAACCGCCGGACCACGGCGTACTGCTCTGGCAGGGGGTGCAGACCCGGATCGTCGGCACCCGCAAGGGCGACGACCTCTGGCTGATCCCGGCCGAGGGCGACCCGCTGCCACCGGCCGGCACCGCGGTGACCGGTGCTGTCGAGGACGAGCGGCGCACCCGGCTGATGCGGACCCACTCCGGGCTGCACGTGCTCTGCGGAGTGGTGTTCCGCGACTTCGGCGCGCTCGTCACCGGCGGCAACATGGAGCCGGGCGAGGCCCGGATGGACTTCAACCTGCCCGAGGTGCCGCCCGACTTCAAGAGCCGCATCGAGGAGCTGGTCAACGCCGAGGTGGCCGCCGACCGGGCGGTCGCCGTGCGGGTGCTGCCCCGGGCCGAGGCGCTCGCCCTGCCGGACATCATCCGGACCCAGTCCAACCTGATCCCGCCGGACGAGCAGGAGGTCCGGATCGTCGACATCGTCGGGCTGGACGTCCAGGCCGACGGCGGCACGCACGTCGCCTCCACCGCCCAGATCGGCAAGGTGCAGGTGGTCAAGGTGGAGAGCAAGGGCCGCGCCAACCGCCGCGTCCGCGTACGGCTGACCGACTGACCCGGTGGCTCCCGGCGCCGGACACCGACGCCGGGAGCCGAGCCGTCACACCAGGTCGATCCGTTCCCGCTCGATCGGATAGCCCGCCCTGGCGAAGGTGGCGGCCATCGGGTGGTTCGTCTGGTCGGTGGCCGCCACGATCCGGTCCACCCCCTCCTCCACGAGCAGGTGGGTGGCCTCGACCAGCAGGTACGCGTACCCGTGCCCGCGCTGCTCGGGCACCACGCCGACGAAGCCGACGATGGGGTCGCTGTGGTTGCGGGCCGGCACGGTGACGCCGACCAGTTCGCCGTCGGGCGTCCAGGCCAGCCGCCACCAGTCGCGCGGGCTCGGCAGCCAGCGCAACAGGTCGAGTTCCTCCTGCGCCGCCGCGTCCGGCCCGTGCTCGGCGGTGGTGTGCCGGGTGTGCGCGTCGAGGCTCTCCTCGCCCACCCGGCGCAGCACGTCGAGGATCACGGCGTCGTCCGGCTCCGGTCGGAACTCCAGCCGGCCGGGGCGGGCGGGCAGCCCGCACTCCGGCCTCCAGCGGTAGCGGTACCGCTCGACGAGCACCGACATGCCGGCTGCCGTCGCGGCGTCGATCCGGGCCCCGGCCTGGGCGCGGACTGCCGGGTCGTCCCGCCAGCCGGGCGGCACCGAGAGCGAGTACTCGGCCCGCAGCGGCGCGGTCCGGAGCAGCCGGACCGCCGCCTCCCGGTCGGTGAAGTCGAACCAGTCGAGGGCCAGCGGCGCGACGTCGTCCGGCCCGCCCCACCAGGCGGCGCGGGCCACCACCACGTCGCCGCGCAGGGCCACCCAGCTCCACTCGGGACGGTACTGGCCGTCGGCGGCCATGTCGGAGTAGTTCTCGCCGAACGCGGCGCGGCCCACCAGCCCGGGGTCGGGCAGCGAGTCGAACAGTTCTTCCTCGCCCACGGTGAGCGGGCGGATGACCAGGTCGGTCATGGGGATCCTTCCGGGTGCGACGTGCTCCCGGGTCAGGACCGTGGCGTCCTCGCGGCCGGGTGGGAGCACAGCGATGTCGTGATGGACACGGTGCCCACCTCCCTTCCAAGATCGAGGACGCCCGAGCAGACTAACAGCGCGCTCCGGCCGGCCCAACCGTATTGCGGCCCGGTCCGGTGGCCGGCCAGATCCTCCGTGCGGCGGGGTTTTCCGGTGGGGCTCAGCGCGGGGCGCGGTGGTCGGCCAGCTACGCAGACCCGTCCTGCCGCGCGCCCTGTCGAGCTGCCCCACGAACGGGGGCAGGCCCGGCGGCGCATCCAGGTCGTCGATCCGCCGCCCGCCGACCTTTCAGGGCGCGGGTCAGGGCGCGGTCAGCCCGGGCGGCAGGTGGGCGGCGCGGACGTCGAGCAGCCAGCGTTCCACGGTGGCCTCGTCCGGGCGGTCCGGCAGCGGGGAGCGGGCACGGTCGAAGTCGCGTTCCGCCTCGGCGAGCAGCGTGCGCGCCTCCTCCAGTTCGCCGTCGGCCACCCGATCGCCGAATGCCCGGAACCACCCGGGGTCGGCGAGCCGGATCTCCAGCACGCCGGTCGTGTAGAGCAGCCGGCCCTGGTGCACCAGCCGGGCCAGGTGCCGGGCGTGCTTGGCGGTCCGCCGCCGCGTGTCGGCCGAGAACGTGCCGTCGCCCCGGGACTCCAGCTTGCGGAACTGCTGGCCGGCGTAGCCGAGGTAGGCGTCGCGGACGCGGGGTGCGCTGAGGAACGCCGACCGGATGGCGATCAACCGGTCGCCGAACTCCGTCCGGGTCTCGTAGCAGTCGTCCGGCAGCCAGGCCAGCTCGGTGGCGGTCGGGTTGCCGCTCAACGCGAGCCGGCACCATTTCGCGGCCTCGTGCAGGGTCGTGTCGGGGTCGGTGGTCACCACCGACTCGCGGGGCGGGCGCAGGCCGTGGAACGCGACGGTGGGCGCGGCGAAGACGCCGATCCGGTCGACGTCGGAGCCAGGACCGGCCAGCCCGTACGCGACCGAGCCGACGATGCCGGAGAGCAGCAGGTGCATGCCGTCGAGCATGACGCACGGCCCGGGTGCGGAAAACCGGACTTCCGCTGTCAGGTATCGCTGACAGGCTGGCGGGCATGACGACACCGCTGACAGGGAAGATCGCGCTCGTCGCCGGGGCGACACGGGGCGCCGGCCGGCAGATCGCCGTCCAGTTGGGCGCGGCCGGCGCCACCGTCTACGCCACCGGCCGCAGCACCCGGGCCGGCCGCTCCGAGATGGACCGGCCGGAGACCATCGAGGAGACCGCCGAGCTGGTCACGGCGGCCGGCGGCACCGGCATCGCCGTCCGGGTCGACCACCTCGTCCCCGAGCAGGTGCGCGACCTGGTCGCCCGGATCGACGCCGAGCAGGGCCGGCTCGACGTGCTGGTGAACGACATCTGGGGCGGCGACCCGCTGATCACCTGGGAGAAGCCGGTCTGGGAGCAGCCGCTGGACGCGGGCTTCCGCACCCTGCGGCTGGCGGTCGACACGCACATCATCACCAGCCACTTCGCCCTGCCGCTGCTGGTCCGCCGCCCCGGTGGCCTGGTGGTGGAGGTCGGCGACGGCACCAGGGAGTACAACGACGCCAACTACCGGCTCTCGGTCTTCTACGACCTCGCGAAGGTCTCGGTGAACCGGCTCGCGGCGAGTTGGGCGCACGAGCTGAAGCCGCACGGGTGTACCGCCGTCGCGCTGACCCCGGGCTGGCTCCGGTCGGAGGCGATGCTGGAGCTCTTCGGGGTCACCGAGGAGAACTGGCGGGACGCCCTGGAGAAGGAGCCGCACTTCGCCATCTCGGAGTCGCCGGTGTTCGTCGGGCGCGCGGTGGCCGCCCTGGCCGCCGACGACGACCGGGCCCGCTGGAACGGGAAGTCCGTCTCCAGCGGCGAGCTGGCCAAGGTGTACGGCTTCACCGACCTCGACGGCAGTCGCCCGGACGCCTGGCGGTACATAGTCGAGGTGCAGGACGTCGGCAAGCCGGCCGACGTCACCGGCTACCGCTGACCGTCGGCGTCGGTCCGCGCCGTCCCGGGCTGGGGCCGTGTCGCGTAGAGCGTGGCGGCGCGGGACGTGGCCTCGGCCAGTCGCGCCCGCAGCCCCGGCGGGTCGAGTACCTCGACCTCCGGCCCCAACCCCAGCAACTGGCTGTACGCCACGTCGACGGACTCGACGGGCAGCCGGGTCGTCACCCAGCCCTGCCCGTCGGGACCGTCGGCGGCGGCGACCGCCTCGTCGTACGCGAAGGGGGCGTCGGCCAGGTGCCGGAGCTGGCGCAGGCCGGCGGGGCTCAGCCGGACGGTGACCCGGTCCCGCAGCATGCCCCGGAGGAACGCCTCGGCCTGCTCCCGCCAGTACCGGGCCAGGTCGAAGCCCTCGTCCCGGGCGAAGGTCTCCCCGCTCACCGCGACGTCGGTCACCCGGTCCACCCGGTACGTGCGCACGTCGTCGCCGACCCGGCCCACCAGGTACCAGACGCCGCTCTTGAGCACCAGGCCGTACGGGGACACCTCCCGGGTGACCTCGCGGTCCCCGCGCCGGTAGCGCAGCTCGACCACCCGGTCCCGCCAGACCGCCCCGGCCAGCTCGGTCAGCCACGGCGGCGGCCCCACCTCCCGGAACCAGCCCGGCACGTCCAGGTGGAACCGCTGCCCGGTGCGGGCCGGCGCGTCGCGCAGCGCGGGCGGCAGCGCGGCCAGCACCTTCAACTCGGCCGAGGCCACCGCGTCGGCGAGCCCCATGTCGCCGGCCGGCCCGCGCAGTCCGGCCAGGAAGAGCGCCTCCGCCTCGTCCCGGGTCAGCCCGGTCAGCCGGGTCCGGTAGCCGCCGAGCAGCCGGTAGCCGCCGGCCCGCCCCCGGTCGGAGTAGACCGGCACCCCGGCGGCGGAGAGCGCCAGCACGTCCCGGTAGACGGTCCGCTCGGACACCTCCAACTCCCGCGCCAGCTCGGCCGCGGTCATCGTCTCCCGCGCCTGGAGCAGCAACACCAACGAGATCAACCGGGCCGCCCGCACCCGTCCATCCTGCCCCGATGCCGTACGGCCGCTGTCGGGGCGTCGGCCGACGGCGACCACTAGGCTCTGCGGTCGTGAACGCACCCCGCATCGCCGCGCCCGTGACCAGCGCCGCCGGCCGGTTCTTCACCGGCGTGGGCCTGCTCCTGCGCGGCCTCGGCCTCTACGTCCGCAGCCCGGGGCTGATGCTGCTCGGCATCGTGCCGGCGCTGATCTCCGGTGTGCTCTTCGTGGCCGCGTTCGCCACCCTGGCGTACTTCGTCGACGACCTGGCCGCGCTGGTCACGCCGTTCGCCGACGACTGGTCGGCCACCTGGCGCAACCTGGTCCGGGTGGTCGCCGGGCTGGCCTTCCTCGGCATCGGCGGCCTGCTCGCGGTGGTCAGCTTCACCGCGGTCACCCTGGTCATCGGCGACCCGTTCTACGAGAAGATCTCCGAACGGGTCGAGGAGCGCCTCGGCGGCACGCCCGGCGCGGTCGACGTGCCGTTCTGGCCGTCGCTGCGGCGCAGCCTCGCCGACTCGGTACGGCTGGTGGGCCTGTCGGTGCTGTTCGGCATCCCGCTCTTCGCCGCCGGGTTCGTCCCGGTGGTCGGCCAGACCGTGGTGCCGGTGATCGGTGCGGCGGTCGGCGGCTGGCTGCTCGCCGTGGAACTGGTCGGCGCCCCCTTCTACCGGCGCGGGATGCGGCTGCCGGAGCGCCGGTCGATCCTCAAGGCGGACCGGCCGACCACGCTCGGCTTCGGGGTGGCGGTCTTCGTCTGCTTCCTGATCCCGCTCGGCGCGGTGCTGGTCATGCCGGCCGCCGTCGCCGGGGCGACCCTGCTGGCCCGCCGCGCGCTCGGCCAGCCCATCACGGCGGGCTGATCCACCGGCGGGGCCGTCAGGGCAGCTCGCGCAGGCAGGACCAGCTCGATCCGACCGGGCGGTAGCCGAGCCGGACGTTGACCGCCAGCATCGGCGCGTTCGCCTCGTCGTTCGAGGTGTAGGCGACGCGTACCCCGGTGGCGGCGGCGCGGTGCAGCGCCGCCGTCTTGGCCAGGCGGGCGAGCCCGCGCCCCCGGTGCGCCGGCAGCGTGCCGGTGTAGTCCGACCACATCCGGTCGCCGTCCCGCTTGACGAGGCTGAACGCCACCACCTCGCCGCCGGCCTCGGCCGCCGTGCTGGCCGCGCGGTCCAGGCCCAGGTTGTCCCAGACCTCGGAGCGCCAGCTCTCGTAGCTGATCGAGTCGGCCGGCACGTCCCCCGGCTCGTCGGCCGCCGCCGCCAGGTTGGCCAGGTGCACCCGGCGCGGGTCGACGTCGGTCAGCGGGAGCAGCCGTACGCCCGGCGGCGGCTCCGGCATAGGTGGGGCCGGTCGCAGGTCGAGTGCCGAGTAACGCAGCTCCCGGCTCGGCGTGAACCCGTGCCGGCGGGCGAACGGCAGGGACTCCGGCAGCGACCAGGTACGCACCCGGCGCGCCCCGACGGCCCGGAGGTGCCCCAGTGCGGCGGTCAGCAAGGCGGTGCCGGCGCCCCGGCCCCGGTGCCCGGGGTGGACGTGCAGCGTCGAAACCTCCCCGACGTCCGGTTCCGACGTCCGGTCGTTGCGGTACGCCGACACCCAGCCGACCACCGTGTCGTCCACCTCGACGACGTACGCGGTCCAGTCCTCGCCGGGCGGAGGCTGGGCGATCATGCGCCGGGTCGAGTCGACGCCGCGCACCAGGTAGGGATGCACGAGCGCGCGCAGCGCCACGACGGCCGACGCGTCGTCGGGGCGGGCGGTCCGGACCCGCACCTCAGGCCGCTCCGCGTACGGCGGCGACGGCCTCGACCTCGACGAGCTGGTCGGTGTAGCCGAGCACGGCCACCCCGAGCAGGGTGCTGGGCGGCTCGTGGTCGCCGAACGCGTCCCGGACCACCTCCCACACGGCCACCAGGTCGGCCTGGCGGGACGACGCCACGTAGACGGTGGTCCTGACGACGTCGGTGAGCCGGGCGCCGGCCGCCGCGAGGGCGGTCTCCAGGTTGGCCATCACCTGCCGGGCCTGCCCGACGGGGTCGCCGGGCGCCACGGTCCGCCCCTCGGCGTCGAGCGGGCAGGCGCCGGCGGTGAAGACGAGCCGGGCCGGCGGCTCGACCGTGGCCGCGTACGCGTACTCGGCGACGTCGGAGAGGGCGGGCACGGGGATCAGCCGGGTCGGTGAGGTCACGGCCGCGACGCTACCGCCGGATTCCGGGCGGCTCGACCGGATATTCGCCGACCGGTCAGGCCGACTCGCGGACCACCAGCTCGGTGGGGAGCACGACGGCCCGCTCGATCGCCTCCCCGGCGGCCAGCCGCAGCAGCAGCCGGGTCATCCGCCGGCCGAGTTCCACGATCGGCTGGCGGACGGTGGTCAGCGGGGGCTCGGTGTACGCGGCCGTCTCGATGTCGTCGAAGCCGATCACCGCCACGTCGTCCGGCACCCGCCGCCCCGCCTCGCGCAGCGCCCGCAGGGCGGCGTGCGCCATCAGGTCGGAGGCGGCGAAGACCGCGTCCAGGTCGGGGTGCTCGGCGAGGAGCTGCCGCATCGCCGTCGTCCCGGACTCGCGGGTGAAGTCGCCGGTCGCCACCAGCTCCGGCAGCCCGGCCTCGGCGACCGTGTTCCGGTAGCCGGTGAGCCGCTCGATGCCGGCCACCATGTCCTGCGGGCCGGCGATGGTGGCGATCCGCCGGCGACCGCCCGCGATCAGGTGCCGGACCGCCGTGGTCACCCCGCCGACGTGGTCGACGTCGACGTACGGCACGTCGGCGCCGTCGAGCGGGCGACCGCTGCACACCACCGGGATGCCCAGCCGGGCGAGCCGGCCGGGCAGCGGGTCCTCGCCGTGCAGCGAGGCGAAGAGCACCCCGTCCACGTGCCGCCCGGTGGTGTAGCGCTCCACCCGGTCGTGCCCGGCCGGCGAGCCGGCCAGCATCAGCACGAGCTGCTTGTCGGCGGCCTCCAGCTCCTGGGCGGCGCCCCGGATGATCCCCGGGAACACCTGGTCGTCGGAGAAGACCCGGGTGGCGGCCTCCGGCAGCACCAGGGCGACCGAGTCGGTCCGCTGGGTGACCAGGCTGCGGGCGGCCAGGTTCGGCACGTACCCCAGCTCGGCCACCGCCCGGCGGACCGCCTCCTGGATCGGCTCGGCGACGGTCGTGGAGCCGTTCACCACCCGGGAGACGGTCGCCCGCGAGACCCCCGCCCGCCGGGCCACCGCTTCCAGTGTCGGCCGCTGCGCCGTCGTCATCCCCGTTACCACCGCCTCGTCACAGCCCGTTCCGGGAGATCACCTCCTGGTACCACCGGGCGCTGGACTTCGGTGTGCGGCGCTGGGTCAGGTAGTCGACGTGGATGATCCCGAACCGTCGGCGGTAACCCTCGGCCCACTCGAAGTTGTCCAACAACGACCATACGAGATAGCCCCGCAGGTCCACCCCTCGGGAGATCGCCTCGTGCGCGGCGCGCAGGTGCCCGTCGAGGTAGGCGATCCGGTCGGCGTCGACCACCTGCCCGGCGCCGTCGGGGGCGTCGGCGCCGGCCTTGTCGGGAAACGCGGCGCCGTTCTCGGTGATCAGCAGCGGCACGCCGGGGTAGTCGGTGGCGAGCCGCTCCAGCAGCCGGGTCAGCCCGGCCGGCTCGATCATCCAGCCCATGTCGGTCAGCGGCCCGACCGGCGGTAGGAACTCGACGGCGCCGTCGGTGCCCGGGTACGCGCTGCCGCCCGCGCCGTCCGGCCGGCCGGCGACGTAGGTGGGTGCGTAGTAGTTGACCCCGAGCAGGTCGATCGGGGCGGCGATCAGCTTCTCGTCGCCGTCCCGGACGAACGTCGGCTCGACGATCCGGGCCACGTGCTCCAGCACGTCCTCCGGGTAGGCCGCCCGCAGCAGCGGGTCGAGGAAGATCCGGTTGTGCAGGCCGTCCACCAGGCGGACCGCCGCCGCGTCGGCGGCGCTGCCGGGGTCGGCGGGGCGCACGTCGGCCGGGTTGAGGGTGATCCCGACGGTCTCCGCGCCGGCCGCGCGCAGCGCGCGGGCCGCCAGGCCGTGCCCGAGCAGCAGGTGGTGTACGGCGGCGAAGGCCGCGCCCGGGTCCCGCTCGCCGGGGGCGTGCACCCCGTTGCCGTAGCCCAGGTACGCCGAGCACCACGGCTCGTTGAGCGTGGTCCAGGTGCGTACCCGGTCGCCGAGCCGGGCGTGCACCGCCGTGGCGTACGTGGCGAGGTGCTCGGCGGTCTCCCGGTTGGTCCAGCCGCCCCGGTCCTGGAGGGTCTGCGGCAGGTCCCAGTGGTAGAGCGTGACGATCGGGTCGATGCCCCGGTCCAGCAGCGAGTCCGTGAGCCGGTCGTAGAAGTCCAGGCCGCGCGGGTTGACCGGGCCGGTGCCGTCGGGCTGGATCCGCGGCCAGGCCACCGAGAAGCGGTACGCCCGCAGCCCCAGCTCCGCCATCAGCGCCACGTCGTCGGCGTACCGGTGGTAGTGGTCGCAGGCCACGTCGCCGGTGTGCCCCTGGTGGACCATGCCCGGCGTACGGCTGAAGGTGTCCCAGATCGACGGGCCGCGACCGTCGGCGGTGGCCGCGCCCTCGATCTGGTACGCGGCGGTCGCCGCGCCCCAGACGAAGTTCTCGGGGAATCGCAGAGTGCTCACGACTTGACCGCACCTTCCATGATGCCGCCGATGATCTGGCGGCCGAACAGGACGAAGACCAGGAGCAGCGGAAGGGTGGCGATGGCCGTCCCCGTGAACACCTGGGACATGTCGGTGTAGTACCCGTCGGAGAGGGTGCGCAACGCGAGCTGCACGGTCGGGTTCTCCGGATCGTTGAGGACGGCGTACGGCCAGAGGAAGTCGTTCCAGGTCGTCATGAAGGTGAGCAGCCCGAGCACGGCGGCGGCCGGGCGCAGCGCCGGCAGCACCACGTTCCAGTAGATCCGCGCGGTGTTGCAGCCGTCCATCCGGGCCGCCTCGATCAGCTCGTTGCTGACGGCCTGGCCGGCGTACTGCCGCATCATGAACACCCCGAAGCCGGTGACCAGGGCCGGCACGATCACCGCCGGCAGCCGGTCGTTCCAGTTCAGCCTGGTCATCAGCAGGTAGAGCGGGATGACGCCGAGCTGGGTGGGCACCATCATCGTCGCGATGATCACCATGAGCAGCGCGTTGCGGCCCCGGAACCGCAGCTTGGCGAAGGCGAACCCGGCCAGCGTGGAGAAGAAGACCACCGAGACGGTGACCGTGGTCGCCACGATCGCCGAGTTGACCAGGCCGGTGACGAAGTACGCGTCGGTGTTGCCGAGCAGGCGGGAGACGTTCGCGCCCAGGTTGCCGCCGGGGGTGACCGGGGGCGGGAGCTGGCCCATCGCGTCGTTGGAGCGGCTCGCCACCACGAACATCCAGTAGATGGGGAAGATCGACAGAACCCCGGCGGCGATCAGCGCGGCGTAGGTGAGCCGGCTGGCGGCCCAGAGGCGGGTCATCGGGGTTCCTCCTTCGGCCTCGCGTCCACCTTCGGGGGTCGTGCGGCGCCGAGCCGGCGCAGGAGCAGCACGTTGACCGCCGCGACGACCGCGATCAGCGCGAAGAGCAGCCACGCCACCGCCGAGCCGTACCCGAAGTTGTAGTGGGGCGCGAAGGCGTTCTCGAACATGTACATGGTCACGGTCTGCGACTCCCGTAGCGGTCCCCCACGGATCGGGTTGGTCCCGGAGTGGAAGAGCCGGGGCTCGGTGAAGAGCTGGAGCCCGCCGATGGTGGAGATGATGACGGTGAAGATGATTGTCGGCTTGAGCAGCGGCACGGTGATCGACCAGAACTGCCGGGCCCGGCCGGCGCCGTCGATGGCGGCCGACTCGTACAGGTCGCGTGGGACGGCCTGCATCGCGGCCAGGAAGATCAGCGCGTTGTAGCCGGTCCACCGCCAGTCGACCATCGCCGAGATGGCCACCCAGGACGCGAACCGGTTGGACTTCCACTCGACGGCGTCGATCCCGACCAGGTCGAGCAGCCAGTTGACCATGCCGAACTCGCGGCCGAAGAGCACCCCGAAGACGATCGCGACGGCGGCGGTCGAGGTGATGTTGGGGATCAGCACCGCCATCCGGAACGTCGTCCGGGCCCGCAACCGCCGGTTGAGCAGGTTGGCCAGCCAGAGCGCGGCCAGCAGCTGCGGGACGGTGGAGATGACGAAGATGCCGAGGGTGTTGACCACCGCGTGCCAGAAGTCGGTGTCCGCCAGCAGGCGGCTGTAGTTGTCGAGGCCGACGAACGGGTGGTCGCTGCCGAGCAGGTCCCAGTCGTGCAGCGAGACCCAGAACGTGTAGGCCAGCGGGTAGACCCCGAACACCGCGAAGAGCACGAAGAACGGGGCGATGAACAGGTAGGGCGAGAACCTCGTGTCGAGGCGGCTGAGCCGCATTCCCGGCGTACGCCGGCCGGTGCGGGGCGCCGGTGCCACCGGCGGGCGTGCGTCGAGCTGGGCGGTCATGCCCGAACCACTCCTTTCCCGGGTGCGGGCGGGACCGGCGCCCCGGCGCCCACCCGCCCGCAAATCCCGGCCCGGGCTACTTGGCGGCGGCCTTCTTCGCGTTGTTCACGGCGTCCGTCC
Organism: Micromonospora sp. NPDC002717; assembly: GCF_040295705.1. Classification (NCBI taxonomy): domain Bacteria; kingdom Bacillati; phylum Actinomycetota; class Actinomycetes; order Micromonosporales; family Micromonosporaceae; genus Micromonospora; species Micromonospora sp. NPDC002717. Next base: position 154,258 of record NZ_JBEOVW010000009.1, read on the forward strand.
AGCCCTGTTCGGGGCTGCGCTGACCGAGTTCGACCGTGCGGACGGCGTTCTCGACCTCGGTGCGGACGGCCTGGTTCTTCGGCCCCATGTAGACCGGCTTGAGGGTCTTGGCGCCCTCGCCGAAGATCCGCCCCACCGGGGCGTCCGAGAAGTACGCGTTCGTGGCGTCGACGATCGCCGGGTCGGCCAGCGCCTGCGGCGAGGAGGGCAGCGGGCCCTTGGCCTTGAACGCCCCGATCTGGCCCTTGGCGCTGGTCAGGAACTTCGCCAGCTCGATCGCCTCGGCACGGTGCTTGCTCTGGGCGGGCACGGCGAGCCACGACCCGCCCCAGTTGCCGCCGTTGCCGGGCACCCGGGCGATGTCCCACCTGCCCTTGGCCTCGGCGCCCGCGTTGCCCTCGATGACGCCGGTCATCCACGCCGGGCAGGCGATGGTGGCGAACTTGGCCTGCTTGAAGGCCGAGACCCACTCCTCGGACCAGGAGCCGTACCTGCCGGACAGCCCGGAGTCGACGATGTCCATCGTGGTGTCCCAGGCCTGCCGGACGGCCGGGTTGCTGTCCACCACCAGGTTGTCGGCGGTGTCGTAGTAGTGGTAGCCCTGCGCGTTGCCCGCCGTCTGGAGCACGATGGTGTTGAAGATGTTGGTCGCGGCGTCCAGGAACGAGGCGCCGGTGTTCTTCGCCTTGAACTGCTCGCCGACCCTGATGTAGTCCTGCCAGGTCGGCCAGAGCTTCGACACCTCGTCGCGCTCGGTGGGCAGGCCGGCCTTGGCGAACAGGTCCTTGCGGTAGCACATCGCCATGCCGCCGACGTCGGTGCCCAGGCCGATCAGCTTGCCGTCCTGGGTCATCCCGCCCTTCCACTTCCACTCCAGGAAGTTGCCCTGGAGTTCGGCCCCGCCGTGGTCGAGCAGGTTGACGAAGTTGTCGGGGTTGGCCTTGTACTCGACCATCAACCCCTCTTCGATGGCGACGACGTCGCCCGCGCCCTTGCCGGCGGCGAGCCACTGGGTCAGCTTCGGTGAGTAGTCGTCGAGGTTGGTGCCGGTGCCCCGCTCGACGATCTTCACGCCGGGGTGGCTGGCCATGTACTCCTTGTAGAGCTCCTCGTAGCCGAACTGGCTGAACACGTCGACCGTCAGCGTGATCTGGCCGTCGTCGGCGGGTTCGTCGCCGCCGGCGCAGCCGGCGGTGGCGAACAGCGCGGTGGCGGCGACGAGAGCCACCGCCGCCAGGCGGCGGCGCGGAAAGACACCCATTTCTGTCGGACCCCTCTCAGGTCGTCTGAGGTGGTGAGGCAGGTGGTGGAACGGAGCTGAGAGAGCGCTCTCACGACAGGGTGGTGCCTGGTGGGGGCGGTGTCAAGAGAGCGCTCTCAACGCCGTGCGGAGACCGCCGCCGCCGGGCCGGCCACGGACCGGGCGGCCGGGACGGAGCTGGCCGCCGACCGGAGCCGGCGAGGGCTGCGACGCCAGTGGCCGCCCCCGGGACGGGGACGGCCACTGGCGGACGTGCGGCGGGACCGCGCGGAGCCCTCGGGCCCCGGCTCCGCGTGGCGGTCAGCCGACGCGCAGACCCTCGAGCAGGGCGGGATCGCCGGCCACGTCGAGCGTGTCGAAGCTGACCCGGCCCCAGAGCGCGAGCAGCAGGTCGCTCGCCGTGCCGCTGACCTGCGCCCGGGCGTGGTGGTCGTCGTGGTCGAAGATGGTGGCGGTGTCCAGCAGGGCCACCCCCTCGCCGCGCAGCCGGAGGAACCACTGCTGGGCGGCGTCGACCGCGGAGAGCTGCACCACCCCGTGCCACCGGCCGGCGGTGCGGCGCCGGCCGGCGGGCAGCCAGGTGTCCAGCACCTCGCTCACCCCGTCGGCGGCGAGCTTGGCCTCGACCGGCTCACCGGCGGCGATCGCGAGCTGGGCGTCCCAGCGGTGCACCGCGGTCTCGTGCGCCATCCGGCGCGGCCAGAAGCCCGCCTTCTTCGGCTGGGGGGCCCAGTTCCAGGCCGGGGCCTCCGGGTCGAGGGCGTCGAAGAGGGTCATCAGCTGGTCGTACTCCTGCTGCCAGAGCCGGAGCGGGGCGACGCCGGCCTCCGGCTCGATCCGCTCGGGCCGGCCCGGCGGCCGGGTGGCCGCGCCGGCGCCCGCGAACGAGCGCACCCAGCGGTAGATGGCGGCGAGGTGCAGGGTCAGGTCGGCGACGGTCCAGCCGGGACAGGACAGCACCGGGGTCTCCGGTGGCGCCTCCGCCACGGCCGCGGCGAACGCCGGGCCCTCCGCCCGGAGCGCACCGATCCAGAAGTCCTTCGTGCCGTGCAGTCTGCTCATCGCCATCCTCCCGGGGGTGACCGGGCCACCAGTGGGCGCCGCGGCTACCCCTCAGCCTAGGGTGAATGGCGTGTCTGACGTCTACGCCCAGCCGACAACCGGCACCGAACCCGCCGCCACGTGCGAACTGGCGCGATACACCACATTGCGCCTGGGTGGACCGGCCGGACGCGTCGTGGCCGGCACCGACGCGGACGAGATCGTCCGGGCGGTGCGGGAGGCGGCCGAACGGGACGAGCCCGTCCTGGTCCTCGCCGGCGGCAGCAACGTGGTCATCGGCGACGCCGGCTTCCCCGGCACCGTGGTCCTGGTCCGCTCCCGGGGCCTCCGGGTGGTCGACGAGGACGCCGCGACGGTCACCGTACGCGTCGAGGCCGGCGAGCCCTGGGACGACCTGGTCGCCGCCACCGTGGCCAACGGCTGGTCCGGCCTGGAGTGCCTCTCCGGCATCCCCGGCTCGACCGGCGCCACCCCGATCCAGAACGTCGGCGCGTACGGGCAGGAGGTCGCCGAGACCATCACCGGCGTGCGGGTCCACGACCGGGTCGACGGGACGGTCGGGCGGATCGCCGCCGCCGACTGCGGCTTCGCCTACCGCTCCAGCATCTTCAAGTACAGCGACCGCTGGGTGGTGCTGTCGGTCGACTTCCGGCTGGCCCGCTCGCCGCTGTCCGGCCCGGTGCGCTACGCCGAGCTGGCCCGGGCGCTCGGCGTGGAGGTGGGGGACCGGGTGCCGCTGGCCGACGCCCGGGCCACGGTGCTGCGGCTGCGCGCCGGCAAGGGCATGGTGCTCGACGCGGCCGACCCGGACACCCGATCGGTCGGCTCGTTCTTCACCAACCCGGTGCTGGACCGCGCGGCGTACGAGCTGCTGCGTGAGCGCGCCGCGGAGCTGGGCGAGCCGCCGTCGTGGCCCTGCCCGGGGGACATGGTGAAGATCAGCGCGGCCTGGCTGATCGACAAGGCCGGCTTCGGCAAGGGCCACCCGGGCCCGGAGGGCACCGCCATCTCCGGCAAGCACACCCTCGCCCTGACCAACCGCGGCGGCACCGCCAGCACCGCCGCCCTGGTCGAGCTGGCCCGGGAGATCCGCGACGGCGTCCACCGCCGCTTCGGCGTCACCCTCCACCCCGAACCCGTCCTCGTCAACTGCACCATCTGATGCTCGCCCCCGGCGGCTGGAGAGGTCAGGTGGGGGAGACGGCGGGCCAGGGGAGGGTGAGTTCGCCGTGGCGCCAGCGGCGGGGGCCGTCGAGGACGGGCCAGCCCGCCCCGCGTACGGCGGACACCGCGTGGAGCCAGCGCTGGCGGGGGCCGAACGGGGCGTAGCCGGCGGCGGCGTGCCAGGCGTCGTCGAGCGCCCCGATCAGGTCGTGGATCCGCTCGCCGGGGACGTTGCGGTGGATGAGCGCCTTGGGCAGCCGTTCGGCCAGTTCCGCCGGGGTACCCAGGGTGGTGAGCTTCGCGGCCAGGGTGAGCGTCCGGGGGCCGTCCGCGTCGAGCAGCACCCAGCCGCCGAGCCGGCCCAGCTCGTCGCAGGTGCCCTCCACCAGCAGCCCGCCCGGGGCCAGCGCGGCGGTCATCGTCCGCCAGGCGTCGGCCACCTCGCGCTCGTCGTACTGGCGCAGGACGTTGAACGCGCGGACCAGGGCGGGACGCAGCCCGGCCAGCTCGAACCCGCCCCGGGCGAACGTCAGCCGGGGCGGGTCGGCGGCGGGCTGGGCGGCGGCCACGCGGACGGGATCGATCTCCAGCCCGACCACCCGCACGTCGGCGCGGACCCCGGCGGCGAGCCGGGCGCGCAGCTCGACGGCGGTGACCGGGGTGGCGCCGTAGCCGAGGTCCACCACCAGCGGGTCGGCGGCGTCGCGCAGCGCCTCCCCGCAGGTCTCGACGATCCAGTTGTCCACCCGGCGGAGCCGGTTGGGGTTGGTCGTCCCCCGGGTCACCACGCCGAGCGGCCGGTGCCGCGCCGTGCCCGCCATCGTCGACCGCCGGCCCGGCTCAGCCGACCCGGTGCACCTTGTGCTGGGCGGCCTGCGCCAGCGGGCGCACCACGAGGCGGTCGACGTTGACGTGCTGCGGGCGGGTCGCGCACCAGGCGACGCAGTCGGCGACGTCCTCGGCCACCAGCGGCTCGGCGACCCCGGCGTAGACCGCCGCCGCCTTCTCGGCGTCCCCGCCGAAGCGCACCAGCCCGAACTCGTCGGTCTTCACCATGCCGGGGTCGATCTCCACCACCCGGACCGGGCGGCCGCACAACTCCAGGCGCAGGGTGCCGGCGACGGCCGTCTGCGCGTGCTTGGCGGCGGTGTAGCCGCCACCGCCCTCGTACACGGTGAAGCCGGCGGTCGAGGAGACGATCACGATGGTGCCGGCCCCGGACGCCTCCAGCGCGGGCAGCAACGCCTGGGTGACGCGCAGCGTGCCGAGCACGTTGACGTCGTACATCCACTGCCAGTCGCCGACCGACCCGGACTCGACCGGGTCCAGGCCGCGCGCGCCGCCGGCGTTGTTGACCAGCAGGGTGACCGGCCCCGGCGCCGCGGCCGCGGCCTCGGCGAGCCCGGCCACCGACTCGTCGGAGGTGACGTCGCAGGGCACGGCGGTGGCCGCGCCCCCCGCTGCCTCGATCTCCGCGATCAGTCCGGCCAACCGGTCGGTACGCCGCGCGGCGGCGAGCACGTGGAACCCCTCGGCGGCGAGCCGGCGGGCGGTGGCCGCGCCGATCCCGCTGGACGCTCCGGTGACGACGGCGACAGAGGTCATCCGGCCATTCTCACCCGGCCGGCCGCGCCGGGCGCCCTCGGCGCGGTGATGAGGTCCGTCACGCCCGGGGGTCGCCCCCGCGCATCAGCGGGGCGGGATCGGGAAGATGACATCCGGCGAGGACGTTGTCCGAAAAGCGCCGGGCGTGCGGGACGGCATAAACCGTGACAGAGGGAGCGGACGTGGCGGAAGTGCACACCGGTGTGGGTCGTCAGCGCGGTGCGCGTCCGTGGCCCCGCCCCCGGCGGATCGCCACGCTCTCGGTGCACACCTCGCCCCTGCACCAGCCGGGCACCGGCGACGCGGGCGGCATGAACGTCTACATCCTGGAGGTCGCGCGGCGGCTCGCCGAGGCGGACGTCGAGGTGGAGATCTTCACCCGGGCGACCTCCGGCGACCTGCCCCCGGTCGTCGAGACGGCCCCCGGCGTGCACGTCCGGCACGTCACCGCCGGCCCGCTCGAAGGGCTCACGAAGGAGGAGTTGCCGGGTCAGCTCTGCGCCTTCACCGCCGGCGTGCTGCGCGCCGAGGCGTCCCGCCCACCGGGCCACTACGACCTGATCCACTCCCACTACTGGCTCTCCGGCCAGGTCGGCTGGCTGGCCAAGGAGCGTTGGGGCGTGCCGCTGGTGCACACCGCGCACACCCTGGCGAAGGTCAAGAACGCCCAGCTCGCCGCCGGGGACCGGCCGGAACCCAAGGCCCGCGTCATCGGCGAGGAGCAGGTGGTCACCGAGGCCGACCGGCTCGTCGCGAACACCGCGGTCGAGGCCCGAGACCTGATCGACATGTACGACGCGGACCCGACCCAGGTGGCAATCGTCGAGCCCGGCGTGGACCTGGACCGGTTCCGTCCCGCCCCCGAGGGGCGGCACAAGCGCGCCGCCCGTCGCCGGCTCGGGCTGCCCGCCACCGGGTACGTGGTGGCCTTCGTCGGCCGCATCCAGCCGCTGAAGGCCCCGGACGTGCTCGTCCGCGCGGTGGCCGCGCTGCGCGAGCGCGACCCGGCGCTCGCCGACGAGGTGACCGTGGTGATCTGCGGCGGCCCCAGCGGCAGCGGCCTGGACCGGCCGACCGCCCTGATGGAGCTGGCCGCCACGCTCGGCGTCGCCGACCGGGTGCGGTTCCTGCCGCCGCAGACGGGTGACGACCTGCCCGCCCTGTACCGGGCGGCCGACCTGGTGGCCGTGCCGTCGCACAACGAGTCCTTCGGGCTGGTGGCGCTGGAGGCCCAGGCCTGCGGCACGCCGGTGGTGGCCGCCGCCGTCGGCGGGCTGGTGACCGCGGTCCGGGACCAGGTCAGCGGCCTGCTCGTCGACGGCCACGACCCGGTCGACTGGGCCCGTACGCTCGGCCGCCTGCTGCCCGACCGGCTCCGCCGGGCCGAGCTGTCCCGGGGCGCGGCCCGGCACGCCCGCGCGTTCTCCTGGCAGCGGACGGCCTCGGGGCTGCTCGCCGTCTACGGCGAGGCGATCGCCGAACACCGGGCCCGGCTCGCCTCCGAGCTGGCCGGCGACGCGGCGATGTCCTGCTCCTGGTGACCGGCCCGGTCGCCGGTGGCGGGCCGTCCGCCGCCACCCCGTGCCGGCGCGTGGGCGGCCGTAGAGTGGGCCGATGAGCGCGAAGGACGATCTGGCGGCCCTGATCGAGGCGGTCTGCGACGAGCGGGAGCTGGCCTGGGAGTCGACCGGCCCGGGCTCGTACGCGGTCACGCTGCCGGGCACCCACAAGCTGAAGACGGTCTGCAACCTGATCGTCGGTGAACACGCGCTGCGGATCGAGGCGTTCGTGATGCGCCAGCCGGACGAGCGGCGCGAGGAGCTGTGGGCCTGGCTGCTGCGACGCAACGCCCGGATGTACGGGGTGTCCTTCTCCGTCGACGCGGTCGGCGACGTCTACCTGACCGGCCGGGTCAACCCGGCGGGGATCGACGCCGACGAGCTGGACCGGCTGCTCGGCGCGGTGCTGACGTATTCCGACGAGTCCTTCGACACGATGCTGGAGATCGGCTTCGGCAGCTCGATCCGCCGGGAGTGGGAGTGGCGGGTCAAGCGGGGCGAATCCACCGCGAACCTCGCGGCGTTCGCGCACCTCTTCGAGCCGTCCCCGGCCGCCGCCGGCGCGGGGGCCGCCGGCACCGGGGGCGGCGCTCCCGGTGCGGGTGCCCCGGCGGGAGGTTCGGACCGGTCCTGACGGGTATGCCGCACCGCGCGGCGCGGCACTGGGACCCGCCGCGCGCCGAGGACCAACTGTCGAGGAGCGTGAGCGTCCCATGGCTCAGCGGAACAGCTCAGGTCGCGGCGGGACTGCGACCAGGACGAAACGGCAGGCGGGCAACCAGACCCCGAACACGCCGGGGATCTCCGAGTCCGACATCTCGCGGATGAAGGTGGACGAGATCCGGGGGCAGTTGCGCCGGCGCGGGGTCTCCGGGATCTCCGCGCTGCGCAAGCCGGAACTGGTGAAGACGCTGGTGCGGACCCTGCGTGCGGAGCGCCCCGCGGGTGGCGCCGCCCGCCGCAGCACCGGGCCCGCCGGCCGCGCGACGGGGACGAAGGCATCGGCCGGCCGGGCCGCCGCCACGAAGAAGGCGGCTGCCGGACGGGCCGCGGGCAAGGCCGCCCCGAGCCGGGCGAAGGCCGCGAACAAGACCGCGCCGGCCAAGAAGGCCCCGGCCCGGAAGGCCGCCGCGAAGGCGGCCCCCGCCAAGAAGGCGGCCCCTGCCAAGAAGGCGGCCCCCGCCAAGAAGGCGGCGGCGAAGAAGACCGCGCCCGCGAAGAAGGTCGCGCCGGCCCGGAAGACCACCACGGCGGCGGCCCGGAAGACCACGGCGGCGGGGAGGACCGCGCCGGCTCCGTCGCGTGCCGGCGCGGCGCGCGGCGGTACGGCGACGCAGGCCACCCCCGTCCGGACCGGCCGTGCCACCGGGCGGTCGGTACGTTCGTCGCAGGCGATCACCTCGACCGCCGACCGGCCCGAGCGCCCCGGCCGCAGTCTGGTCACCGCGAACCACGACGTGATCCGGCGCTGGGCGCGGGAGCGCGGCGCGAAGCCGGCGACGATCGCGGGCACCGAGCGGGAGGGCCGGGCCGGCGTGCTCACGTTCAACATCCCGGGCTACCGGGAGAGCAGCCGGATACGCGAGATCACCTGGGACGAGTGGTTCCGCACCTTCGACGATCGCAAGCTGAACCTGATCTACCAGGAGCAGCTCCGCGACGGCCGGCCCAGCAACTTCTTCCGTACGGAATCCCCGGATCGTGAGGACGCCTGACGTGTTTGGGGGAATGGCCGACGGGTATGCGCTGTTGGCGACGACGGAGGACCGAGACAGCGACATCCGGGTGGGACACCGGGTGCTGTGACCGGCGAGACAGCCGATCCAGCTTGAATCGGGAATCCGGGCGAACTAACTTTATTGCACCGCGCCACGCTCGGAAACGTTCGGGGGAGCGGCGGATCGATCAGATCCGTGCACCGAGCGAGGCGCAGGGGACGGGTGGAACAACACCGTTGGGGGACGGTGGCCACCTGTTTGGACCGGCGGCGCGAGCGGGCGACGCCTACGGGGGTGGGTATCGCCCGCCGCCGCCGGTCATACCGTGCGAGCGCCCATCACGACCACAAGTCGTGATGGGCGCTCGGCTTTCCCCGGGAGCGCCCGCCCGCCTAACGCCGGGACACGGCTGCCGGCCTTTCTGACCGCCGCCGGCCGTACGGGTCAGCGCGCCGGCGCGGGAGCCCGGACGGGGGTCGCGGGCCGGAGGCGGGCCTCGGTGTGGGCGGCGCGGAGGGCGGCCACCCGGCGGTCGCGGGACGGGCCGGTCAGCAGATGGCAGCCGGCCGCCAGCAGCCCCAGCCCGCCGACGACGAGCCAGTGCCCGTCCCCGAGGTACTGCAGGCTCATCCCGCCCAGCGTGGGCGCCACGAACGACGCAGCCGGGAACGCCAGGTAGAACACCGACTGGTAGCGGGCGCGCAGCTCGGGCGGGGCGAGGTCGGCGTTGATCTGGGCGTTCGGCGGGGCGGCGAGCATCTGGCCGACCGTCCAGACCACCGCCGCGGCCAGGTACACCGCCAGGTCGTCGGCGACGGCGAGGACGGCGAAGCCGGCCGCCAGCAGCACGGTCGACACGGCCAGGACGTGGTGCTTGCGGTGCCGCTCGATCAGCCTCGGCACGAAGAGCTGCCCCACCACGATCAGCACCCCGCCGAGCGCCACCACCACGCCGTACGCCGACGGGCGCAGCCCGTCCGTCCGCATCGCCAGCGGCATGATCGTCGAGGTCTGCATGGTCAGCACTGCCAGCACGAAGGTCAGGCCCACGAAGGTGAGGAAGGTGCGGTCCGTCAAAGCCGTGTGCAGCCCGGGCGGGCGCGGACGCCCCCGCCGCCGTGCCGCCCGCTCCCGGTGGCCCGCCACCGCGGCGGCACCCGCGGCCCGGCCGACCCGCACCCGCGCAAGCGTTTCCGGGACCTTCCAGGCGATCACCAGGGCCGCGACCAGGGTGGCGGCGGCGTCGACCAGGAAGAGCGCGAGGAAGCTGGCCTCGGCGAGCAGGCCGGCCAGCAGCGAGGCCACCGCCATGCCGAGGTTGAACGCCCAGAACTGGAGGTTGAACGCGCGGGCGCGGCGCCGCTCGGGCACCACGTCGACGATCGCCGCGACGAAGGCGGGGCTGGGCATCGAGTGCGCCACCCCGACCAGGGCGGCGAGCGCGGCGATCACCACCAGGTGCCGACTGAAGGCCAGCGCGACCATGAGCCCGGCGGTGACCAGGTGGGCGGCGAGCAGGGTGGATCGGCGTCCCCACCGGTCGGCCAGCACCCCGCCGAGCAGCACGCCGCCCGCCCCGCCCAGCCCGTACGCCCCGACCACCGCGCCCGCCAGCGCCTCGCTCGCGCCGCGCGCGTCGGTCAGGTAGAGCGACAGGAAGAGCATCGCGAAGGCGCCGGCCCGGTTGATCAGCAGGCCGGCCCAGAGGTACCAGAAGGTGGCGGGGAGGCCGCCCGTGGTGTCGTCCAGCCAGCGACGCAGGGCCCGCACCCGTCCCTCCAGACAGTTGTGTTTGTTAACAGTTCAGGCTCGACCGTAGGAAGCCGAGGTCCGGCGCGCCAGCGTGTCGCTGATCACCACACTCCGGGTCGGGCCCACCCAGGCTCGACTCACCGCACGCCGGTCGACTCGGCTGCCCGCCGCGGGCCGGTGGGCGGGCCGGCGTCGACGCCGGGCGCCAGCGGCTCGGCGGGCGCGGTGGCCGCCGCCTCGGCCGCCTCCGGCGCGGGCGGTCGGACCGCCACCACCGGCACGACGGTCTCGGTGGCCCCGCGCAGGGCGACGGCCCGCCGCTCCCGGGCCGGGCCGGAGACCAGGTGGGCGATCGCCATCAGCCCGCCGATCAACGCGCAGCCGAGCCAGAGCTGGCCGTTGCCGGCCTGCTCACGGACCAGGCCGCCGAGGACCGGCGCGACGGCGCCGGCGACCTGCCAGGAGAGCGAGAACACACCCTGGTAGCGGCCGCGCAACTCGGCGGGGGAGAGCTCGGCGATCAGGGTGGCGTTGGACGGCGAGTTGAGCATCTCGCCGACGGTCCAGATCAGCACGGTCAGGCCGTAGAACCAGGCCGCGTCCGCGAACGCGGTGAGACCGAACCCGACGCCCATCACCACGGAGGCGAGGGCTAGCACGTGCGACCGGCTCCGGCCCTTGATCAGCCGGGGTACGAAGAGCTGGCCGACCACGATCAGCACCCCGTTGAGCGCGATCACCGAGCCGTACGTGGCGGGGCTCAGGCCGGAGTCGCCCATCGCGATCGGCAGCATCGAGATGTGCTGGAGGAAGACCAGCGCGCCGAAGAGGTTGAGCGCCACGAAGCCCAGGTAGACGCGGTCGGTCAGGATGGTGCGCAGCGCCCCGGCCGGCGCCCCGGGGCCCTTGTGGCGGGCGCCGACGGCGGGGGCCCGGCGGGTCTCGCCGACCTTGGCGAAGATGATCAGCGCGGTGATCACGGTGGTGGTCGCGTCGACCACGAAGAGCAGCAGGTAGCCGGCCTCGGCGGCGAGGCCGGCGAGGACCGCGGCGCAGGCGAAGCCGAGGTTGATCGCCCAGTAGTTCAGCGAGAAGGCGCGCAGCCGGTCCTTCTCCGGCACCACGTCGATCATCATCGCGCCGAACGCCGGGCGGGCCGCCTCGGCGAACATGCCGAGCAGCAGCGCGCCGAGCGCCACCGCCCAGAGTTCCCGGGCGAAGCCGAGCGCGAGCATCATGGTGGCCGCGCCGAGGTGCGCGGTGAGCAGGGTCGGCCGGCGGCCCCAGCGGTCGGTCAGGGTGCCGCCGACGGTGGTGCCGACCGCGCCGCCGACACCCCACAGGCCGATCACGAGGCCCGCCTGCGACGCGGAGAAGTCGCGCTCCTGGGTCAGGTAGATGGCGAGGAAGACCAGGACGAACGAGCCGAGCCGGTTGATCAGCGTGCCGGCCCAGAGGTACCAGAAGGTGACCGGCAGGCCACCTGTCGTGTCCCCGAACCAACCCCGCATCGTCCGCACGTCGGCGCCCCCGCTCGCGTAATGACCGTCCTGATTGTTGCGCCTTACAACCTAGTGGCGGGCCGGTTTTCCGGTCATCGTCTTTTCCACGTGGTGGTCGTCACGACCACTGCCCGCGTGTCCCCGCGCCGGGTGCGGCAGGATGATCCGCATGACTGCGAGCGAGGGGCCCACCGTCGGGACGCTGGTCCTGCTGCGGCACGGCGAGAGCGACTGGAACGCCAAGAACCTCTTCACCGGCTGGGTCGACGTCGACCTGACCGAGAAGGGCGAGAACGAGGCGCGCCGCGGCGGCGAGCTGCTGCGCGAGCACAGCCTGCTGCCGGACGTGGTGCACACCAGCGTCATGCGCCGCGCGATCCGCACCGCCGAGCTGGCGCTCAACGCGGCCGACCGGCACTGGATCGCCGTGCGGCGGTCGTGGCGGCTCAACGAGCGGCACTACGGCGCGCTGCAGGGCAAGAACAAGAAGCAGACCCTGGAGGAGTACGGCGAGGAGCAGTTCATGCTCTGGCGCCGCTCGTATGACACGCCGCCGCCGCCGATCGCGGACGACGACGAGTTCTCGCAGGTGGGCGACCCGCGCTACGCGCTGCTGCCCAGCGAGCTGATGCCGCGCACCGAGTGCCTCAAGGACGTCGTCGAGCGGATGCTGCCCTACTGGTACGACTCCATCGTGCCGGACATCCTGGCCGGTCGGACGGTGCTGGTGGCCGCGCACGGCAACTCGCTGCGCGCCCTGGTCAAGCACCTGGACCAGATCTCCGACGAGGCGATCGCCAAGCTCAACATCCCGACCGGGATCCCGCTGCGCTACGACCTCGACCCGCAGCTGCGCCCGCTGACGCTGGGCGGCACCTACCTCGACCCGACCGCCGCCAAGGCGGCCGCCGCCGCCGTGGCCAACCAGGGTCGCTGACCGGCACGACGACGGCCCCCGGGTGCCCCGGGGGCCGTCGCCCGTCCGCCTCAGGCCGCCGAGGGAGGCGGGGTCTGCCCGGTGATCAGGTAGACCACGTGCTCGCCGGAGTTGACGGCGTGGTCGGCGAAGCGCTCGTAGAAGCGGCCGAGCAGGGTGGCGTCGATCGCGGTCTCCACGCCGTACGGCCAGTCCTCGCCGAGCAGCACCCCGAACAGGCTCCGGTGCAGGTCGTCCATGGTGTCGTCGTCGCGGTCCAGTTCGGCGGCGAGGTCGGCGTCGGGCTTGGCGAGCACCGAGCCGATCTTGACGGCCATCCGGTCGGCGGTGGCGGCCATGTCGGTGAAGATCGGCCGCAGCTCGGCCGGCACGGCCGGCGACGGGTGCCGGCGCAGGGCCGTCTTGGCGACGTGGTCGGCCAGGTCGCCCATCCGCTCCAGGTCGGCCGCGACGTGCAGCGCGGTGATCATCGCGCGCAGGTCGGAGGCGACCGGCGCCTGCCGGGCGAGCAGGTCGCAGACCCGCTCCTCGACGTGCCGGTAGAGGTCGTCGATCTCGGCGTCCCGCTCGATCACCGTCTCGGCCGCCCGGCGGTCCGCGGTGAGCAGAGCGCGGGTGGCCTGCCGCATCGCGGCCCGGACCCCCTCCGCCATGTCCACCAGCAGTTGGCTGACGGTCTGCAGGTCAGCCCGGAACTCGTCGCGCATTGTCACGTCCTGTGGTCGGTGGTCGCCGCCGGAGGGCGGCGAGGGAGCAGGTGCGCCGCCCACGGTAGGTCGGACGGACGGACCGCAGATGAACCACGGTGAACGACGCCGGACGCGGGAGTGAACTTTCCCGGAAGTGAGCGTGATTCGCCCCATTTGTATTGGTTGCCAGGTTAACAATCGCCCTACGATCGCCGGGTGGAGTGGGCGGTGACGGTCGCGTTGGCCGTGGGGCTGGTGGCCGGACTGGTCGCCGGGGTGCTGCTGCCCCGGTTCGTGCCGGGGCTGGGCGGGCGCTCCACCTCGACGGGGAGCCGGCCGGGCTTCCCCCTCACGCGTGGGAGGCTCCCGATAGCCGAGGATCCGCAGTCCGGGCTCGGCCGCCGGACCATCGACTCGCTCCGCGCCGGCGTGGTGGTGCTCGACCCCGACGACCTGCCCGTCCTGGTCAACCCCGCCGCCCGCGCGATGGGGCTGCTCCGCACCGGCCCGACCCCCGGCTCGATCGCCGCCCACCCCCTGATCCGTACGCTCGCCGGGCAGGTCCGGCGCACCGGCGTGCGGCGCGAGATCGAGCTGGACCTGCCGCGCGGCCGCGACAACACCGGGGTTAACCCGCTCGGGGTGCACCTGCGGGCGATGGGACTCGGCGCGGGCTACATCGCGGTGGAGGCGGCGGACGTCACCGAGTCGCACCGGCTGGCCCGGGTGCGCCGGGACTTCGTGGCCAACGTCAGCCACGAGCTGAAGACCCCCATCGGCGCCCTGCAACTCCTCGCCGAGGCGCTGCTCGACGCCACCGAGCCGGCCGGCGCGGGCGCGCCCGACCTCTCCGAGGACCTGGTCGCCGCCCGGCGCTTCGCCGAGCGGATCCAGCACGAGTCGACCCGGCTGGGCCGCCTGGTGCAGGAGCTGCTGGAGCTGACCCGGCTCCAGGGCGCCGAGGCGCAGCCGCCCCCGGAGCCGGTCGCCGTCGACTGGGTGGTCGCCGAGGTGGTCGACCGGACCCGCACCTCCGCCGCCGCCCGCCGTATCGACGTGGTCGTCGAGGGGGAACGGGGGCTCACGGTCCACGGCAGCGACACCCAGCTCGCCACGGCGGTGTCGAACCTGGTCGAGAACGCCATCAACTACTCGGCCGAGGACACGACCGTCCGGATCACCGCCCGCGCCGACGACGAACACGTGGAGATCGCCGTCGCCGACCAGGGCATCGGCATCGCCCCGACCGACGTCGACCGGATCTTCGAGCGCTTCTACCGGGCCGACCAGGCGCGGTCCCGGTCGACCGGCGGCACCGGGCTGGGGCTGGCCATCGTCAAACACATCGTCGGCAACCATGGCGGGCGGGTCGAGGTGTCGAGCACTCTTGGTGGTGGGTCGACGTTCACCCTGCGGCTGCCCGCCCGTCCCCCCGACGAGATCCTGGCGACACTGCCGTCTGCTGGGATCGAGGCCGGCCCGGCCGAGCTCCGGCAGGTCTGACAGCAATGGAAAGGAAATCCCCGTTGAGCCGCGTTCTGGTGGTCGAGGACGAGGAGTCGTTCTCCGACGCCCTGTCGTACATGCTCCGCAAGGAGGGCTTCGAGGTGTCCGTCGCCGCGACGGGCCCCTCCGCCCTCACCGAGTTCGACCGGACCGGCGCCGACATCGTGCTGCTCGACCTGATGCTGCCCGAGATGTCCGGCACCGAGGTGTGCCGGCAGCTCCGACAGCGCTCGCACGTGCCGATCATCATGGTCACCGCGCGGGACAGTGAGATCGACAAGGTGGTCGGCCTGGAGATCGGCGCCGACGACTACGTGACGAAGCCGTACTCGCCGCGGGAGCTGGTCGCCCGGATCCGGGCGGTGCTGCGCCGGCAGAGCTCCGAGGTCGCCGAGTCGGGCGCGCCGACGCTGGCCGCCGGCCCGGTCCGGATGGACATCGAGCGGCACGTGGTGACCGTCGACGGCGCCCCGGTGCAGCTTCCGCTCAAGGAGTTCGAGCTGCTGGAGCTGCTGCTGCGCAACGCCGGCCGGGTGCTGACCCGGGGGCAGCTCATCGACCGGGTCTGGGGGGCCGACTACGTCGGCGACACCAAGACCCTCGACGTGCACGTCAAGCGGCTGCGTTCCAAGATCGAGCCGGAGCCGTCCGCGCCGCGCTTCATCGTCACCGTGCGGGGCCTGGGCTACAAGTTCGAGCCCTGATCGGCGTACGCGCGAAAGGGGCCCGCGCCGGCGCGGGCCCCTTTCGGACGTGCTGCGGTGGCGGTCAGGCGCCGTCGGCCGGGTGCGGGGCGACCATGCCCTGCCGGCTGCGCGCCCCGCACAGCTCGGCCAGCTTCGCGTACGCGGGCGCGCCGATCAGCGCCGTCAGCTCCGGGCCGTAGGAGACGTACATCGGCTCGGCGCCGACGTGCGCGTCGGTGGAGGAGGTGCACCACCAGTCCAGGTCGTGCCCGCCGGCGCCCCACCCCCGCCGGTCGAACTCGGACAGCGTGGAGACCAGCACCTTGGTGTTGTCCGGCCGCTTGACCCACTCCTGGTCGCGGCGGATCGGCAGCTGCCAGCAGACGTCCGGCTTGTATTCCAGCGGGTGCACCCCGTCGCGCAGCGCCTGGGCGTGCAGCGCGCAGCCGGCGCCGCCCGGGAAGTCGGCGTCGTTGAGGAAGACGCACGGACCGTCCTCCGCCTGGGTGGCGGTGCGGCGGGCCGGGTTCTTGCCGTCGATCGTGTCGTTCTCGGTCCAGTTCTTGAACCCGCGACGGAAGTGCTGCCACGTCGCCGGGCTCAGCCGCTTCACCGCGGCCCGGACCCGCTGCTCGTCGTCGGAGTCGGTGAAGAACGCGCCGTGCGAGCAGCAGCCGTCGGCGGCCCGGCCGGCGACGATGCCGTGGCAGCCCCGGCCGAAGACGCACGTCCAGCGGGAGAGCAGCCAGGTCAGGTCGGCCCGGACCAGGTGGTTCTCGTCCGCCGGGTCGGCGAACTCGATCCACTCCCGCGGGAAGTCCAGCGGCACCTCGCGGCTGCGGGGGTCGTCCGGGTCGTCGACCAGCACACGGAGTTCGATCTGCCCTGTCACCCGGCCCAGCGTACGCGGGGAGCACGGCCCGGTCCGCCGAGCCGCGCAAACCGGTTGCCCCTAGGGTCGTCAACATGCGACTGGGTGTCCTCGACGTCGGTTCCAACACGGTGCACCTGCTGGTGGTCGACGCCCACCACGGCGCGCACCCCTGGCCGGCGCACTCCGAGAAGGTGGTGCTGCGGCTGGCCGAGCAGATCGACCCGGACGGCGCGCTCACCGAGACGGGCGCGGACGGCCTGGTCAAGGCGGTCAGCATGGCCAGGGCGGCCGCCGACGGGCTGGACGCCGACGACCTGATCGCGTTCGCCACCTCCGCCGTGCGGGACGCCACCAACGCCCCCGAGGTGCTCGCCCGGGTCCGCGAGGAGGCCGGCGTACGCCTGGAGGTGCTCCCGGGCGCGGACGAGGCGCGACTGACCTTCCTCGCGGTGCGGCGCTGGTTCGGCTGGTCGGCGGGGCGGCTGCTGGTGCTGGACGTCGGCGGCGGCTCGCTGGAGATCGCGGCCGGCATCGACGAGGATCCGGACGAGGCGGTGTCGCTGCCGCTCGGCGCCGGCCGGCTGACCCGGGACCGGCTCCGGGCGGCACCGGACAGCGCGGCGCCGCCGCCGGCCGAGGCGGTCGACGAGCTGCGGGCGTACGCCGACGGCCTGCTGGAGCCCGTCGTCGCGCGGATGACCGCGGTGGGCTGGGAACGCCCCGTGGCCACCTCGAAGACGTTCCGGACCCTGGCCCGGCTGGCCGGTGCGGCCCCCTCCGGCGCGGGCCTGTGGGCCCCCCGCCGGCTCACCCGCCGCGGGCTGCGGCAGGTGCTCGGGTTCATCCGGCACATCCCGCCGGCCCAGCTCGCCGAGCTGGAGGGGGTCAGCGCGGGCCGGGCCCACCAGTTGCTCGCCGGGGCGGTGGTCGCCGAGGCGGCGATGCGCCGGCTGGACGTGGAGGCGCTGGACATCTGCCCGTGGGCGTTGCGCGAGGGCGTGATCCTGCGCCGGCTCGACCAGCTCGGTTCCGGGTGATACGGGCGCTTTGCGGGTTCTCGTCATGAGGTGTCAATCGACCCCGGCTACCCTCGATGGTGTGACATCCCGCGTCCCCGTGCTCCTGTCCAGTTCCTCGGTCTTCCCTGAGCGGACCGCGGCGGCGTTCCAGCTGGCCGCGGCGCTCGGCTACGACGGCGTCGAGGTGATGGTCTGGACGGACGCCGTCAGCCAGGACGTCGGCGCGCTGCGCGGGCTCGCCGAGCACTACGGCGTCCCGGTGCTCTCCGTCCACGCGCCCTGCCTGCTGGTCACCCAGCGGGTGTGGAGCCCGGACCCGTGGGAGCGGCTGCGCCGGTCCGCGGAGATGGCGGCGGCGCTCGGCGCGCCCACCGTGGTGGTCCACCCGCCGTTCACCTGGCAGCGCGACTACGCGCGCAACTTCGCCGACGGGCTGGCCAGGATCGCCGGCGAGTTCCCGGAGCTGCGCCTCCCGGTGGAGAACATGTACCCGGTCCGGATGGCCGGCCGGCAGTTCGTCCCGTACGTCCCGGGCTGGGACCCGACCGAGACCGGCTACGCCTCCTACACGCTCGACCTGTCGCACTGCGCCGCCTCGCACACCGACTCGATGGCGATGGCCGACCGGATGGGCGCCGGCCTGGCGCACGTGCACCTCGGCGACGGCACCGGCGAGGGGCGCGACGAGCACCTCGTGCCCGGGCGCGGCAACCAGCCCTGCGCCGAGCTGCTCTCCTCGCTCGCCGGGCGGGGGTTCACCGGCTCGGTCGCCGTGGAGGTCACCACCCGGGGCGCGAAGAGCCGCGCGGTGCGGGAGGCCGACCTGCGCGAGGCGCTGGAGTTCGCCCGCCAGCACCTCGGCACCCCGTCCCCCGTCGACGCCTGACACGCCGACCCTCGACGCGGCACCCGAACCACGCGGGTCGGGCGGGGCCGCGGCGGGAGACCGGGCGCGGCGGGCCGCGCCGTGAGCCGGTCGAGGGCGCCGGTCGACGGCCGGCCCGGCCCGGGCCGGTGGCCGACCCGGGCCGGGCGTCAGGCGACCGTGGTGAGGGATTCCTTGCTGGCGGCGCCGGCCTGCTCGCCCACCGCGGCGCGCTTGCGGGCCCGGTGCGCGGCCACGTGCGAGCGGGTGGCGCAGCGCTCCGAGCAGAACCGCCGGCAGCAGTTGGACGAGGTGTCCAGGTAGACGTTGCCGCAGCGTTCGTCGGCGCAGACCCCGAACCGGGCGCTGCCGTACTCGCAGAGCCAGACCGAGAGGCCCCAGACCGCGCCCGCCAGGTATTCGGCGCTCACCGAGGCGCCCCGGCTGGTCACGTGCATGTGCCAGTCGCTGGAGTCGTGCCCGGAGATGCGGGGCTGCACCGGGAACGCCTCCAGCAGGGCGTTGAGCTCGGCCACCGCCTGGGCGTCCCGCCCGGAGGTGCCGTACTCGAAGACGTCGCGCAGGCGCTTCTGCGCCCGCCGGAAGGTCGCGAGGTCCCGCTCCGCCACCTCGTCACGCATCCACGCGTTGTCGTCGGGGAAGAGGGCCCGCAGGTCGTCGAGGTCGTCCAGGCGGGCGTTGACGAGGTCAACGCCGGTCCGGGCGTACGCGTCGAAGTTCACGCCCCCAACGGTAGACGACTCAGGAGCCGCGTGGTGCGTCGATGTAGTGCGGCAGGAACCGCGCGTAGCCGTCGGTGATGAGGCTCGCGCTCTCCCGCACCCCCGCACCGGCCGACTCGCCGTCGACCACCCAGCTGCCCAGCACCATCCGGTTGCCCTCGAACTCCGGCAGCGCGCGGAACTCCTGGTAGCAGAAGCCCTCGTCGCCGTAGATCCCCGGATTGGTGATCTCCCCGGCGCCGGTGACGATCCGCACCGAGCCGCCCTCCCGGCCGAGCAGCGGCTTGGCGACGTACTCGGGCATGCCGCGCGGCGAGTCGAGGTACGCCGGCAGCAGCAGCTCGTGGCCGGGGTACAGCTCCCAGAGCACGGCGAGCAGCGCCTTGTTCGACAGGAGCAGCTTCCACGCCGGCTCGATCCAGGTGGTCGGGGTGCCCGGCCGCAGCGCCAGCGACCCGTACGGCTCGGCGAGCATCCACTCCCAGGGGTAGAGCTTGAAGCAGGTGGTGACCGGCTGGTCCGCCGCGTCGACGAAGCGCCGGCCGTCCCAGCCGATCTCCTGGACGGGCTGGAACACGACGTCCAGCCCGGCCTGCCGGGCGGTCTCGGCGAGGTAGCCGGCGGTCATCTGGTCCTCGCCGGACTCCTCCTCGTTCGACCAGACCACGTGCACCCGCCGGTCGTGCAGGCCGGCGCCGATCTTCGCCCAGGCGCCGACGAGGCGCTCGTGCAGGCTGTTCCACTGGTCCAGCTCCGGCCGGGTGTGCTCCAGCCAGTACCACTGGACGATGCTCGCCTCGACCAGGGCGGTCGGGGTGTCGGCGTTGTACTCCAGCAGCTTCGGGGGCCAGCTGCCGTCGTACCAGAGGTCGAAGCGCCCGTAGAGGGTCGGCGGCGACTCGCGCAGCGACCGGGCCACGGCCTCGGCCGCCCAGTCCGGGATGCCGAACTCGGCGTGGCGGCGGCGCGCGACGACGTGTTCGGCGGCGGCCACCGACATCCGGTGCAGCTCCTCCGTCGCCTCCTCCAGCCGCAGCACCTCGTCCAGCTCGAAGGCGTACGCGGCGGTCTCGTCCCAGTACGACATGATCCCGCCGTCGGGCAGCTCCGTGTCGACGTACACCAGGCCCTGCGAGCGGATGGTCGCGTCCCAGCCGGGGCGGGGGGTGACGGACTCCCGGCGCACGTCAGCCGCCGCAGGCGGCGAGGTGGGTGCCGAAGCCGCCCCGGTCGGGGACGGCCGCGGTGACCGGTTCCGGCGCGGTGCCGCCGGCGGTGACCTCGGGCACCCGCAGCGCGACGGCCACGGTGCCGCCGCCGCCGACAGGCCCGAGGGCGCAGTCGTCGTCATCGTCGTCGTCGGAGGTCGTGTTGCAGGCGGAGAGGGCGAGCGCCAGTGCGGTGAGCGCGCCGAGCTGCACGGAGGCCGACCGGAGCCGGCGGCGGGGGCGATGTTCCACGTCATGGTTGTAACCGATGGACACCAGTGCCGTCCGCCCCCGGGTAAGGCATGTGATGCGGTTGGGACCTGGGCGCGGGTACTGCCGCCGCCGCCCGGCGCGCGGGCGTCGTCGGGCGTTACGCTCGGTCCATGCTCCGTTCCGTCATCCTCGCCGCCTCCCGGTCATCCCAGGTCGAGCGGCTCGTCGCGACGGCCCCGGTCACCCGGGACCTCGTCCGCCGGTTCGTGGCCGGCGCCAAGACCGACGACGCGTTGCGCGCGACCCGCGAACTCGTCGACGACGGTCTCGCGGTCACCCTCGACCACCTCGGCGAGGACACCGTCACCCCCGAGCAGGCCAACGCCACCCGGGACGAATACCTGCGGCTGCTGACGCGGCTCTCGGGCGCGGGGCTGACCCCGGCGGCCGAGGTGAGCGTCAAGCTCTCCGCGCTCGGCCAGGCGTTCGACGAGCAGCTGGCGTATGACAACGCACGGGCGATCTGCCTGGCAGCCGACGAGGTGGGCACCACGGTCACCCTGGACATGGAGGACCACACCACCACCGACTCGACCCTGGACATCCTGGCCAAGCTGCGCAAGGACTTCCCGTCGACCGGCGCGGTGCTCCAGGCGTACCTGCGGCGGACCGAGTCGGACTGCCGCGAGTTGGCCACGGCCGGGTCCCGGGTGCGGCTGTGCAAGGGCGCGTACAAGGAGCCGGAGTCGGTGGCCTACCAGTCCGCCCGCGAGGTGGACAAGTCGTACGTCCGCTGCATGAACATCCTGATGTCCGGCGACGGCTACCCGATGCTGGCCACCCACGACCCGCGCCTGATCGCCATCGGCGAGGACCGGGCCCGCTGGTTCGACCGCGGCCCCGAGCGGTTCGAGTTCCAGATGCTGTACGGCATCCGGCCGGAGGAGCAGGCCCGGCTGGTCGGCGAGGGCTACACCGTGCGCACCTACGTGCCCTACGGCGACCAGTGGTACGGCTACCTGATGCGCCGCCTCGCCGAGCGCCCGTCCAACCTGGTCTTCTTCGGCCGGGCCGTGCTCAGCAGGAAGTGACTCGGACGTTCGACCGGGCGCGGGTGCCCAGCACCAGGCGGTAGCCGTCCGGATCGACCACCGTCACCCCCCCCAGCGGTCCCAGTACGGGCCGGCGGAGCCCCTCGTCCCGCCGGCCCGTTCCAGTTCCGGACCAGCTCGTCGTCGACCGCGCCGAGCGGCGCGTCCGGTCCCGAATCCCGGGAGGAGCGCCGATGTACGCCCTGCTCTTGCTGCTGCTCTTCCTGCTCGAACTGGCCGTGCTGGCGATCGGCGGCTGGTGGGGCTGGTCGTGGGACGCCGGGACGCCCGCCCGGCTGGCCGCCGCCGTCGCCGTGCCGCTGCTGCTGGCCGCGCTCTGGGGCGTCTTCGGGTCGCCGAAGGCCCGGGTGCCGCTGCCGGCGGCGGGCAAGCACGCGTTCCAGGCCGCCTGGTTCGTGGCCGGCGGCGGGATGCTCGCCCTGCTCGGGCGGCCGCTGGTCGGCGTCGCGCTGGTCGTCGTCTGGGCACTCACCGTCGCCCTGCTCCGGCGATCGGGCCGCCCTGCCTGAGCCCGCCCCGGCGGCCCGCCGGTCCGGGCTGCCACGGGTGCCGGCGCGACCCGCCCGGGTGCGGCGTCGGGCCGTGGCGGTGGTCGCCGGGGCGACCGGATGGTCGTACCCTTCGCCGGGTGACTGACGGGCAGCCCGGGGCGGACGGTCGGCCGGCGACGGACGACGCGCGGGCCACCGCGACGACACCACCCGCCGCATCGTCCACGCCCACCGAGCTGCCCACGCCGGGCACCCCTGCCGCGCCCAGCGGGCCGGCCACGTCCCCCACGCCCAGCGGGCCGGCCACGTCCCCCGCGCCCAGCGGGCCGGCCACGTCCCCCACGCCCAGCGGGCCGGCCACGTCCCCCGCGCCCGTCGGGCCGGGCCTGCCGACCGTGCCCACGGCGTCGGCCGAGCCCGGTCCCGTCGCGGTGCCGGTGGTGCCGCCGGAGCGGGTGTCACGGCGGCTGTGGCCGCTCTGGGCGGCGCTCGCGGCGGTCGTGGTGATGGTCACCTGCGGCCTGTCCACGGCGTTGCTGGCCGGCCTCGCGCGCGACGACGCCGGGCCGGTGCCGGGGGCCTCCGGCACCCGGGCCGACGACCCCGCCACGAGGGCCGCCCGCCAACTCGGCGAGCGGATGACGGCGGAGCTGGCGCGGCAGTCGGCCGCGCTGCTCGCCGGGGACCGGGCCGGGTTCCTGGCCGTCGCGGAACCCGTCGCGCACCCGGACCTGCGCCGCCGGTACGCCGCGCTGCGGGCGCTGCGGGTGACCACCTGGCAGGCCGAGGCGACCGGCCTGCCCACCCCGGTCGACGGCCGGCCCGGCGAGTGGCGGTTGCCGGTCGAGTTCCGGTACTGCCTCGTCGTGCCGGACTGCCGCACCAGCCCGGTGCTGACCGGCACCCGCTGGCGGGCGGGGGACCGGCCCCGGCTGCTCGCCGTGGAGCCGTCCCGATCGGTGGAGACCGGCACCCGGCCCTGGGAGGTCAGCGAGCTGGCCGTCGCCGTCGGCCCGCGCACCCTGGTGGCCACCACCCCCGCCCTGCGCCGGCAACTGCCCGGCCTGCTCGCCCAGGCCGAGGCGGCCGCCACGGTCGCCGACACGTACGCCGTCGGCGGCCGGCCGCCCGACCGGTACCGGGTCTTCTACGCGGGCCGCGCGGAGTGGCAGCGCTGGTACGGCGGTGACCGGCCGAAGTGGACCGGCGGGTACGCGGTCGCCGTCGGCGGCGGCCACCACGAGGTGGTGCTCAACGCCGACGGGCTGGTGTCCAGCGGGGTGGACGACCTCCTCCGGCACGAGCTGACCCACGCCGCCTCGCTGCCCGAGCGGGGCTACCCGGGCAAGGGCATCTGGTGGCTGGTCGAGGGGCTGGCCGAGCACGCCGGCGCCGACGGCCAGCCGGTCGACCGGTACGAGGGACTGGCCGAGGTGCGGCGGCTGACCGGCGGCTGGGACGGCCGGCTCGACGGCCTCACCCCGGCCGACGACGCGCCGGCCGAGCGGGTCAGCGGCAGCTACGGCATCTCCTACCTGGCCGTCCGGCACCTGGTCGACCGGTTCGGCCCGGAGCGGCTGCTGGCCTTCTTCGCGGCGGTGGTGCACGAGCGTCGCCCGGTGGCCGACGCGGCCGAGGCGACCTTCGGCGAGCCGTGGAGCGCCCTGCACGACGAGTGCGTCGCGTACGTCCGGGCCGTGGCCGCCTGAGCGGCGCGTCGTCCGACGTCGCCTGAACGGCGCGGGGCCGAACGTCGCCCGGGCGGTGGGTCATCGGGCGTCGACGTGGGCTCGTGGCGCGGGCCGCGCGCCGCACCGGCTGGCCATGCGCGACGGCGTGGTGGTCGGCGACGGCGCAGCCCAGGGGGCGGTCGGGTGCGTTCATGATCGACCGCTGTCGGGCGGCGCCGGCCGACCTGACACACTGGTGCCGCTCCCAGCGCGGAGCCCCGGTCCGCGTCCGGAAGCGGCCCGGGGCGCCCGCCCGGTGGTTCCGGTGGCGCCGCCGGAACCACCGGGCGCCTTCCGCGGCGGGGCGGCCGGTCACCGTCCCTGACCGTGCTCGGCTCCCGGTGGTCGCGCGGCGGAATGAGGACCGACCGGACGCCGGGCGCAACAGGTTCGACAACCACGTAGCCGGTCGGGTGGACCGGCCCCGCGAACCATGATCAGTTGTACGAAGGGATCGCGCCGGTCACAGCCGCCCCGCTACCGTACTGGTAACACGCGCGTCGCCGGTCCGGGCGGGGAGGATCCCGTCCGGTGGCACGCGCCGGGCATGGGATGGGTCGGTGAGCCATGGCCGGGTCGCAGTCCGACGGTCGGCTGTCGGAGGTCAAGTTCCTGACCGTCGCCGAGGTGGCGACGGTCATGCGGGTGTCGAAGATGACGGTCTACCGCCTGGTGCACAGCGGTGAGCTCACCGCGGTCCGGGTCGGCCGGTCGTTCCGGGTCCCCGAACACGCGGTGCACGAATACCTGCGGGGTGCCTTTCAGGAGACCGCCTGAGCCGCCCGCGGGCCACCCGTCGAGTGCGACGTAACGGGCATCGACGGGGGCGCGTTGGTCCTGTTGACGCTCTCCAGCTACCCTGGACCCCGACCGTGACCGCAGATGCGCCCCGCCGCATGTCCCGCTGGCCCGGTCCGCTGTCCGCACGCGGTCGTCGACGGCACCCGATGGTGGTGTCATCCGGTCGCCCCGCATGTTGCATCGAAAGGCTGTCGTATGGGCTCGGTGGTCAAGAAGCGCCGCAAGCGCATGGCTAAGAAGAAGCACCGCAAGCTGCTGCGCAAGACCCGCGTCCAGCGTCGCCGTCTCGGCAAGTGACCGGGGCCGGGCCGCTGCCCGGCACCTGTCGTCACTTGCCAACTGTCGACCCTCGGAGGCTCAGGTGATCAGGCCGTGGATGTCCCGGCTCGATCCCGCCTGCCGAGGGAGGTGCGCGACATGACCCCCGGTGGCACCCCAGGTGCCCCGGGGGTCGTCGTCGTGACCGGGGTCAGCCGCTACCTCGGCGCGCACGTCGCCGCCCGGCTCGCCGCCGACCCGCGCATCGAGCGGGTCATCGGCGTGGATCCGTCGGAGCCGGCCGCCGAGTTCACCGACCTGCTCGACCGTGTCGAGCGCGTCCGCGTCGACGCCGGCTCGCTCGGCGGTCTCCTCGCCGACCTCGACGTCGACGCCGTGGTCCACCTCGCCCTCGTCACCGCCCCGGACCAGCAGCACGGCGGTCGCGCGGCGATGAAGGAGCAGAACGTCATCGGCACGATGCAGCTCCTCGCCGCCTGCCAGCGGGCGCCCCGGCTGCGCAAGCTCGTGGTCCGCTCCTCGACGGCCGCGTACGGGGCGTCGTTCCGCGATCCGGCCGTCTTCACCGAGGAGACCGAGCCGCGCGAGGTGCCGCGCGGCGGCTTCGGCCGCGACATCCTCGACATCGAGGGGTACGTCCGCGGCTTCCGTCGCCGCCGGCCCGACGTCACCGCCACGGTGCTGCGCTTCGCGCCCTTCATCGGCTCGACCGCCGACACCACCCTCACCCGCTACTTCTCCCAGCCGGTCGTGCCCACCGTGTTCGGCCGCGACCCCCGGCTGCAGTTCCTGCACTTCGACGACGCGCTGGAGGTGCTGCACCGGTCGATCGTCGAGGACCATCCGGGGACGTACAACGTGGCCGGTCCCGGGGTGCTCTCCCTCTCCCAGGCGATCCGCCGGGCCGGCCGGGTCGCCGTGCCGGTGCTGGAGCCCGGCCTCTCCGGGGCCGTCGCGTTCGCCCGCAACCTCGGCTTCGGCCGCTACGGCCTCGACCAGGTCGACCTCTTCGTGCACGGCCGGGTCGTCGACACCACCCGCCTGGAGCGGGAGTACGGCTTCACGCCCCGCACCACCGCCGCCGCGTTCGACGACTTCATCCGCGCCCACCACGGTGGCGTCGTGGTGACCCGGGACCAGTTGGCGGCCGCGGAGCACCTCGTGCTGGAGGGGATCCGGCAGGTCCGGGCCGCCGTGCGGGAGCGCTCGTGAGCGAGCCGGAGCAGCGGCGCGACGGCCGCTACGACGTACCGCTGACCGTCGCCGAGCCGGGCGCGGAGCCGGCGCGGGCGAACGGGCGCCGCCGGGCTGCGACGGCCGACGAACCGGACACCGCCGCCACCGACGAGCCGGTAGCGGCCACTGCTGGCGACAGGGACGAGCCTGGCGGGCCTGTCGCGTCGGGCGCCACGGACGAGCCCGACGAGCCGGCCGCGACGGAGGCCGACCGGCCGGGCGGGGCCGGGGACGTGCCGGCGACGACCGGGCCGGCGGTGCCGGACCGACCGGGCGACCACTGGGACCGCCGGGTCGCCAAGGGGCTCGCGTTCCTGCGCCGCCGGCTCTCCGGCGACTACGAGGTCGACGAGTTCGGCTTCGATCCGGAGATCACCGAGGCGGTCTTCCACCCGCTGCTGCGGGTGCTCTACCGGGACTGGTTCCGCACCGAGGTCACCGGCCTGGAGCACGTGCCCGCCGAGGGCGCCGGGCTGGTCGTCGGCAACCACTCCGGCACCGTGGCGCTGGACGCGCTGATCCTCTCGGCCGCCCTGCACGACCGGCACCCGGCCCACCGTTACCTGCGCCTGCTCGGCGCGGACCTGGTCTTCCGGATGCCGGTCGTCTCCGAGCTCGCCCGCAAGACGGGCGGGACGGTCGCCTGCAACCCGGACGCGGAGCGGCTGCTCGGCAACGGCGAGCTGGTCGGCGTCTTCCCGGAGGGCTTCAAGGGCATCGGCAAGCTCTACGCCGAGCGCTACAAGCTGCAACGCTTCGGCCGGGGCGGGTTCGTCTCGGCGGCGCTGCGCACCGGCACCCCGATCGTGCCGGTCGCCATCGTCGGCGGCGAGGAGATCTATCCGATGCTCGCCGACATCAAGCCCCTGGCGCGGCTGCTCAAGCTGCCCTACTTCCCGGTCACCCCGACCTTCCCGTGGCTGGGGCCGCTGGGCATGGTGCCGCTGCCGAGCAAGTGGCTGATCGAGTTCTGCCCGCCGATCCCCACCGCGCACCTGACGGACTCCGCCGACGACCCGCTCGTGGTGTTCAACCTGGCCGACCAGGTGCGGGAGACGATCCAGCAGACCCTGCACAAGCTGCTCGAACGCCGGCCGGACCCGTTCGGCCCGTGACGCGGGCGGCCGGCGACGTCAGCCGTTGCGGCGGCGCCGGTGCAGCGCCATGCCGGCGGTGACCGCCCCGGCCAGCAACCCGGCGGCGGCGGTGGACGGCACCACGATCTTCACGGCGCGCCGGCCGGTGCGGAAGTCGCGTACCTGCCAGCCGCGCTGCCGGGCCTCCCTGAGCAGGGCGGCGTCGGGGTTCACCGCCACCCCCCGACCCACCGTGGAGAGCATCGGCAGGTCGTTGCAGGAGTCGCTGTAGGCGGTGCAGCGGGCCAGGTCCAGCCCCTCCACCGCGGCGAGCTGGGTGATCGCCTCGGCCTTCGCCGGGCCGTGCATCAGGTCGCCGACCAGTCGGCCCGTGTACGCCCCGTCGACCACCTCGGCGACCGTGCCGATCGCGCCGGTCAGGCCCAGCCGGGCGGCGATCACCCGGCCGATCTCCACGGGCGCGGCGCTGACCAGCCAGACCCGTTCACCGGCGTCCAGGTGCCGCTGGGCCAGCTGGCGGGTGCCGCCCCAGATCCGGGGGGCCATCAGCTCGTCGAAGATCTCCTCGGCGAGGCGCTCCACGTCGTCCACCCGCCAGCCCTCGACGAACGCGAGGGCGGCCTCCTTGGCCTGCGACATGTCCCCGGCGTGCTCGGTGGCGAGCAGCCGGAAGCGAAGCTGCTGCCACGCGAACCGGGCCAGGTCGGTCGTGGTGAAGTACTTGCGCGCGGCGAGGCCCCGGGCGAACCAGTAGATCGACGCGCCCTGCATCATCGTGTTGTCGACGTCGAAGAAGGCCGCCGCGGTCGGATCCGGCTGCGGCGGAGCCAGGGGCGCCAGGTCCGTCTCCGCCCAGCCGGCGGTGTGGCCGTGGACGTCGGTGCTGACCGTCACCTTGCGGCTGCGGGCCACGCGACCTCCCTCTGCTGACCGGGCGCGGCGTGCGCCTGCCACTGGTCGAGGGTAGCCGGGCGACGGTTGCCGACGGCCGCCCGGCGGGTGAACTGTGGCGTGGACGGCGCGCCGGGCAGGTCAGCGGTCGCCGGGGCAGGTGGCGGGGGCCGGGCCGAGGGAGTCGCTGCCGACGGGGGCGGGCAGGCCGCAGGAGATCGCCGCGCGGAGCGCGTCGGAGCGCTTGCGGACCGCGTCCAGCAGGGCCAGCGAGCGGCGGGTCCGGTCCCGGTCGGCCCGGGTGCCGGCGTCGAGGAGGTCCCCGACCGCCCGCCGCTGCCCGGTGAGGAAGGAGTTGACCGCGTCCAGCGCCGCCAGGTCGGAGCGCTGCACCGCGGCGGTGGTCAGCAGGCGTACGCCCTGGCGGGTGCCCGCGTCCATGTCGTCCAGCACGGCGCTGTAGCCGTCCCGGTCCCCGCGCAGCGCGGCGGCCTCGGCCAGCCGGGTGCGGGCGAAGTCCAGGAAGAGCTGGCCTCGGCTGATGTCCGAGCTGGCCAGCGCAAGCTGGGCCCGTTCCGTCGAGCGCTTCATGCCGTACAGCGCGTCACCGGGGACCGCGTTCTCGCTCGCGGCGGAGATGCCGGAGAGGGCGACCGCGCCGGCCGCGACACCGACCAGGATGGCGCCGCGGGCGCGGGCCCGGCGGGCGGTGACGGCGGGCAGCAGGCGGCTGCGACCGGTGTCGGCGGCGGCCGGCTCCGGCGCGGCGGCGGTCGCCGGGGCGCCGATGCCCTCGCGTTCGGCCGTGGCCAGCAGCATGGCGCGCAGCCCGGTGCGGAACTCCGGGTCCACCTCGACGGCCGGCGGGGCGGCGCCGAGCCGCTGCCCGACGGCGACGAGCGCGGCGAGCTGGTCGTCGGCGCGGGAACGGACGTGGTGTCGCCGGCCGCCGTTGGCCTCGTCGAGAAGCTGCGCGAAGCGCTCCGCGCGCCGACGGGAGAAGAGGTCACTGTCCACCGCAGGCACCTCCTCTCGCTGGTCACGGCCGGTCGGCCGCTGTCGTCGCCGGCGACCGGTGACGGCGTGACACCACGGACGAACGTCGTGGCCGGCCACGCTGCCGGACCTCGGAACCCGGGGGGATGCCGGGGCTACCACCGGTCGCACCCGGAGAAACGGTCCGCACCAGGCATGGGTTACGGGCCCGCCGGGGGCGAAATCACGGAAAGTGATTGCCGTCACGGCGCAGAGAGGACGGTGAACTGGGCGGACGGGGATCGGCGCCCGTCGGTCCCGTCGGCCGGACTACGGTTGGAAGCCGTCCGGCAGCAGCCGCGCCAGCGCCCGTACCGCGCGGTACTGCAACGCCTTGATCGCGCCCTCGTTCTTGCCCATCGCGCGGGCCGTCTCGGCCACGGAGAACCCCTGCAGGAAGCGGAGCACGATGCACTCCTGCTGCTCGGGGTTGAGCTGCTTGACGGCGCCGAGCAGGGCCACGTTGGTGATGTGCTCGACGACCGCCGCCTCCGGGCTGCCCTCCGGGCCCCGGTCCTCGCGATCGGCGTCCAGCACGTCGCCGGTGGTCACCTCCAGGCGGTAGCGGCCGGACTTGAAGTGGTCGGCCACCAGGTTGCGGGCGATGGTGACCAGCCACGCGCCGAGGTCCCGGCCCTGCCAGGTGAAGCTGCCGATCCGTTTGAGGGCGCGCAGGAAGGTGTCGGAGGTGAGGTCCTCCGCGAGCTGGCGGTTGCCGACCCGGAAGTAGACGAACCGGAACACCGTGTCGACGTACCGGTCGTAGATCAGCCCGAACGCCTCGGACTCGCCCGCCTGGGCGCGCTCGACCAGGGCCCAGACCTCGGTCGCCGGGTCGGACGGGTCCGGTCGGCTGGGGAAGCCCGTCGAGGCGGCGGGGGCGGCGGCGGTCGCCGGCACCGCCGGGATCACGGCCGTCTCCGCGGCCGACTGCTCGGACGCCGTCGACGGTTCCGTCGTACGGCGGCCCTGCGCCGGCATGGTGGGCCGGGCCGGCACGGCCACCCGGCCCCCGGCCGGCTTGGCGTTGCCCCCCGGTGTCGCGGGACGGGGTGGCGGCTCGTTGTGGTGCGGCCGGTGGCGGATCCGGCTCGACGTGCCGTCGCCGCGGACCGCGAGGCTGCCCGTGTCGTCCAGCGGGCCCCGGATGGCGGGTCGCTCGTTGAGCGGGGCGCGGGTCGCGGGGTTGGTCAGGCCGAGCGGCCGTTCCGCGTAACCGAAGGTCGTCACCGCGCCGCCTCCGTCCCGCCGGCTGCTGGCCGCGCCGGTCGGCGCGTCGCCGTCGCGCCGCCACCCGGGCGGTCGGGCAGGGCTGGCTCGGGGCGTGCCGACGGGCGGCAGATCCCCTTGAGGTGCTGGTCCAATGCGCTCACAGGCACGGGGGCCTCCTCGGGCTGAGGGGTGTCGACTCACGGCAAATGGGGTGAGCCGACCCGAGTGATGATAGGGCCAACGTCACCCGCGCGTGGCAAGTCCGTTACACAGGGCGGAAGTATTTCCCGCCGCGTCGCACAAATGGCGGACCGGTTGTCCGTCGCGTGCGGTTGACATTCGGATTGCCGCGTGATCCTGAAGGGGTTTCCAGCTCAGCGGGCACGCCGGCCGGCGCGGGGCGGACGGGTGACGCGGGGGTCGACTCAGGAGGGTCGCGCGTGTCGCGGCCCGCCGGCGTGTCCCGTACACGGGACTGGATCCGTCTCGTTGGCGCGCCCCCGGGCGTCCTGTCGGCGGGACTCGCCGCGGCGCCGGCGCGCCCGACGGCCCCTCGGGCGCGGCCCGGGCCGTCGCGGGCATGGCCCGAGACCCGGCGCTGTGCCAGACTCAGCCACCGTGCAGGACGCATCCGACAGCATCGCGTCGAACCTCGCCGACCGGGTCCGCCGGGCGGCCGCCGCCCACGGCGACCGACCCGCGCTGCACTGGCGCGAACGGACCCTGACCTGGTCCGAACTGGACGCCTCGGTGACCGCCGCCGCCCGGGCCCTAGCGGACCTGACCGGGAATCCGCCCGCCGGGACGGCGCCGACCGAGGCCCGGGCCGCCGGGGCGACGCCGACCGGGACCCCGGCCGCCGGGCGGACGGCGGGCCCGTCCGCCGCCGTTGACCGGCACCCGCCCCGGGTCGCCATCGCGCTGGGCAACTCGCCGGACTTCGTGGTCGGCTACCTGGGCGCGCTGCGCGCCGGGCTGGTGGCGGTGCCGGTCAACCCCGGCCTCACCGCCCCCGAGCTGCGGCACGTGCTGGCCGATTCCGGCGCCTCGGTCCTGATCGGCACCGAGCGGGTGCGCGACCTCGTCGCCGACGTCGCCGGGGAGCTGCCCGCGCTCACCGCCGTGCACGGCGCCCCGCCGACGTCGGACGGCGGGGGCGGCGGCCCGTTCCCCGGCCGGGGCGGCGACGACCTGGCGGTGCTGCTCTACACCTCCGGCACCGAGGGGCGGCCGAAGGGCGCGATGCTCACGCACCGGGCGCTGGCGGCCAACCACGAGCAGGTGGACCGCATCGACCCGCCGGTCGTCGGCCCGGGCGACACCGTGCTGCT
Organism: Micromonospora sp. NPDC002717; assembly: GCF_040295705.1. Classification (NCBI taxonomy): domain Bacteria; kingdom Bacillati; phylum Actinomycetota; class Actinomycetes; order Micromonosporales; family Micromonosporaceae; genus Micromonospora; species Micromonospora sp. NPDC002717. The sequence goes on from NZ_JBEOVW010000009.1 coordinate 185,836, forward strand.
CGCGCTGCCGCTGTTCCACGCGTACGGGCTGAACTCCGGGCTGGGCGCGGTTGTCCACCATGGCGCGACCGGGGTGCTGGTCGACGACCTCGGCCCCGACGCCGGGCTGGCCGAGATCGCCCGCCGCCGGGTCGGCGTGCTGGTCGGCGTACCGTCGATGGTGGCCGCCTGGGCCACGGCGGAGGCCGGCGCGCTCGCCGCGGCCATGGCGTCGGCGCGGCTCGTGGTCTGCGGCGCGGCGCCGCTGGAGCCGGCCGTCGCGGCCCGCTTCGCCGAGGTCGCCGGCCGCCCGGTGCACGTCGGGTACGGCCTGACCGAGACCGCGCCGGTGCTCACCTCCACCCTCGTCGGCGGCGAGCCCAAGGCCGGCTCGATCGGCCGCCCGCTGCCCGGCGTCGAGTTGCGCCTGGTCGGGACGGACGGGGCCGACCTGTGGCGCGACGGCGTGGCCGAGCCGGACGAGGACGCCGACGAGCTGGACCTCTCCGACGCCGCGCCGGGCACGGACCCGGGCCAGATCGTGGTGCGCGGGGCGAACCTCTTCTCCGGGTACTGGCCGGACGGCCGGGGCGGGCCGGACGCCGACGGCTGGTGGGCCACCGGCGACGTCGGGTACGCCGACTCCGACGGCGATCTCTTCCTGGTCGACCGGGTCGGCGAGCTGATCCTGGTCAACGGGTTCAACGTGTACCCGCGCGAGGTGGAGCTGGTGCTCTCCGCCCATCCCGGCGTGGCCGAGTCGGCGGTACTGGGTGTGCCGCACCCGCGGACCGGCGAGACTGTCCGGGCGTACGTGGTGCCGGCGCCGGGGCGCCCGGTCACGGGCGAGGAACTGCTCGCCCACTGCGCCCGCAACCTGGCCCGGTTCAAGTGCCCGACCGCCGTCGAGTTCGTCGACGAGCTGCCGCACTCGGTGATCGGCAAGGTACGCAAGACCCTGCTCCGGCCGGCGTCGTCCCCGGCGGCACCGGTGCCGTCGCCGGCGGCGTCGCCGGAGAACCGTCCGCCGGCCCCGGCCGGCACCAGCACCACGGAGGAGACCGATGCGTGAGCCCCGACTCACCCTGATCACCCGGCCCGGCTGCCACCTCTGCGAGGACGCGAAGGCGGCGCTGGACCGGGTGGTGGCGGTCACCGGGGACCGGTGGACCGAGAAGGACGTCACCGACGACATCGAGCTGGAACGCGAGTACGGCGACCGCCTGCCGGTGGTGCTGCTCGACGGCAAGGAGCACGGCTACTGGCGGGTGGAGGAGGAGCGGCTGCTGCGGGACCTGACCACCCCGCAGTTGTAGCGCCGCCGGGACCGCCGGGCCGACCACGGCGGGCCGGTGGCGCCGGTTTATGGTGCTGCGATGACCCCTGCGCACCGCCACCTGGTCTGGGACTGGAACGGCACCCTGCTCAACGACCTCGACCTGGTGGTCGCCTCCACCAACGTCGCCTTCGCCAGCGTCGGCGGGCCCACGGTGACCGCCGACGAGCACCGGGTCATGTTCCGCCGGCCGATCGCCGACTACTACGCCGAGGTGCTCGGCCAGGCGGTCGACGACGACGAGTTCGGCCGGCTGGACCGGATCTTCCACGACGCGTACCGGGCCGGGCTGACCACCTGTGAGCTGGCGCACGACGCCACGGTCGCGATGGCGGCGTGGCGGGGCAACCAGTCCCTGCTCTCGATGTGGTTCCACGAGGAGCTGGTGCCGACGGTGCGGACGTACGGGCTCAGCGGGCACTTCGTCCGGGTGGACGGGCTGCGGGCCACCGTCGGCGGCGACCGCAAGGCCGAGTCCCTCCGCAAGCACCTGGCCGAGCTGGGCGTGGCCGGCCCGGACGTGGTGCTGATCGGGGACTCCGTCGACGACGCCGACGCCGCCCTGTCGGTGGGCGGTCGCGCCGTGCTCTACACCGGCGGGTTCACCGACCCGGCCCGCCTGCGCGCCTCCGGCCACCCGGTCGCCGACACCCTCACCGAGGCCGTGGCCCTGGCGGCCGCCCTGCCCTGACCGGCGGGGTCAGTTGCGCAGGTAGGCGAGGACGGCCAGGACCCGGCGGTGCTGCTCCGTGTCGGGCGGGAGCTGGAGCTTCGTGAAGATGTTCCGGACGTGCTTCTCGACGGCGCCGTCGGTGACCACCAGGGTGCGCGCGATCGCCGTGTTCGAGCGGCCCTCGGCCATCAGGGCGAGCACCTCGCGTTCGCGCGGGGTGAGCTCGCGCAGCGGGTCGTCGCGGCGGCGCCGGGCGAAGAGCTGGCCGACCACCTCGGGGTCGAGCACCGTCCCGCCGGCGGCCACCCGGTCCAGGGCGTCGAGGAACTCGTCGATCGCGGCCACCCGGTCCTTGAGCAGGTAGCCGATACCGCCCCCGCCGCCACCGGTCGTGGCGAGCAGGTCGTCGGCGTACGACACCTCGACGTACTGGGAGAGGACCAGGATCGGGGTGCGGGGCACCAGCCGCCGGGCCTCCACCGCCGCGCGCAGCCCCTCGTCGGTGTGCGAGGGCGGCATCCGGACGTCGACGATCGACACGTCCGGCCGGTGCGTGACGACCGCCGCCACCAGCGCCTCGCCGTCGGCGACGGCGGCCACCACCTCGTGCCCCCGCTCGCTGACCAGCCGGACCAGCCCTTCCCGGAGCAGCACGGCGTCATCCGCGATCACGATTCGCATGGTTGAGTTGTCTACCACGTCGGGATCACAGCGGGAGTTCGGCGCGGATTTCGGTGGGCCCGCCGACGGGGCTGACCACGTCCAGCCGGCCACCGGCGGCGCGCACCCGGTCGGCGATGCCGACCAGCCCGTGCCCCTTGGCCAGGTGGGCGCCGCCCTGACCGTCGTCGCCGACGCCCACCTCCAGCCGGCCGTCGCGCCGGGCCACGATCACGTGGCACTCGGTCGCCCGGCTGTGCTTGGCGACGTTGGTCAGCGCCTCGGCCACGACGAAGTACGCCGTGCTCTCCACCGCCGGGTCGAGCCGGCCGGCGGGGCTGCCCAGCTCCGGGTCCACCCGCAGCTCGATCGGGATCAGGCCGCGCCCGGCCAGCGCCGCCAGGGCGCTGGGCAGGCCCCGGTCGACCAGGATCGGCGGTGCGATGCCCCGGGACAGGGCGCGCAGTTCGGCGAGCGTCTCCCGGGTCTGGGTGACCGCCTCGTCCAGCGTCCGCGCCGCGGCGTCGGGGTCGGAGGCGAGCTGCTGGCGGGCCCGGCTGAGGTCCATGGCGAGCCGGACCAGGCGCTGCTGCGGGCCGTCGTGGATGTCCCGCTCCAGCCGGCGCAGCGCGCTCGCCTCGGCGGACACGGCGGCCCGCTTCTGCTCCTCCAGCACGGTGATCCGGTTGCGCATCTCCGCCACGCCGGTGAGCATCGCCCGGCCGAAGCTCGCCTGGAGCAGCGCGCAGCCGCGGGCCACGATCGGCAGGGTGATCAGGAAGAACAGCCCGATCGCGGTGTGCAGCCCGATCCGGGCGATGGTCGAATCGCCCAGGCCGAGGAGTTGGGGGAGGCCGACGTCCTCCGGGTCGCCGTGCGGCAGCGCCCAGTCGTACGCCCAGTAGAGCGATCCGGCGACGGCGCCGGCCCACCAGACCAGCGTGACCGCGAAGGTGGCGACGGCCACGACCAGCTTGAGGATGCCGTGCGCCAGGTCGAGCCAGGACTGCGCGTCCCCCATGGGCACGAAGATCCGCCGCCAGGCGCTGGCTCCGGGCTCGGGGAGCCGGTACTGCGGGCGGATCCGGGACTGGTGCAGCACGGCGGGGAGGCGGAGCCGCTCGATGTCGGCCAGCCCTCGGGCGGCGTACAGGGTGCCGCTGAGGACGGGCAGGCCGATCACCGTCACCACCAGCCCGAGGCCGGCCGCGAGGCCGGCCAGCAGGACCACGAAGCTGGCCAGGGCCAGGGGGAGGCCGAGCAGCACGTAGCCGGAGTCCAGGAGGAGCTGACGGGAGATGGTCGGCGCCGGCGCGGGCGGGGCGGCGGCGACGGGTGCGGCGGTCATACCACGAGGCTAGGCAGCGCGGGGGTGATCGACCCATCCCGTCGGCCGGCCTCTCCGGCGTAGGGCTGTCCCTACCGTGACCCTCCGGGCGGCGCCGGCCGCGACGGGCGCCCCGGAGCCCGACCGGCGGTGGGCCCCGGTGCCGACGGTCGGGCCCCGCCGGCACCGGCGTGACGAAATCGGCGGCGAGCCGCGCTCGCGCGATTGGTCAGAGAAGTCGTAATTGAGCAATAATCGCCGAGCGGCGCCGGCGGAGGCCGCTGTATCGATCTTGCGGGATGGAGGGCCAGGTGGAGCCGCGTCGCGAGCTGTCAAGATCGCGATTTGTGCACGCCTTCACAAGCGCCTACTCTGTAGTTCCGACGCGCCCTGCTAGCACAGCCGGCAATCTCGGTCGCCAGCGGGAGTCCCGAAACGGCCGGCCGCTGGAGCTGGCCGAGGATCGCACCGCACGGAGTCTCATGAGTCAGCACCGTCACCCTGGCGCGCCCGGCCGCGCCGGTGCCGTACCGGCGCTCCCGGACCTGCCCGAGGCGACCGTCGCGCGGCTCCCCGAATACCTCCGTGCCCTGCACAACCTGGCCGAAAGCGGTCACGAGACCGTGTCCAGCGAGGGGCTGGCGAGCGCCGCGGGGGTGAACTCGGCGAAGCTCCGCAAGGACCTCTCGCACCTCGGCTCGTACGGCACCCGGGGCGTCGGCTACGACGTGGCGCTGCTGGTCGACCAGATCGAGTTCGTGCTCGGGCTCACCCAGCGCCGTGCGGTCGCCCTCGTCGGCGTGGGTAATCTCGGTCACGCCCTGGCCGGCTACGACGGCTTCGCCAGCCGCGGCTTCCGGATCGCCGCGCTCTTCGACGCCGACCCCGATCGCGTCGGCGAGGAGATCAGCGGGCTGGTCGTCCGGCACATCGACGAGCTGCCCCGGGTCGCCGTCGAGGAGTCCATCGCCATCGGCGTGATCGCCACCCCGGCCCCGGCCGCCCAGGCAGTCGCCGACCAGCTCGTGGCCGTCGGTGTGACGAGCATCCTGAACTTCGCTCCGTGCGTACTCTCGGTTCCGGAGGGGGTCGACGTGCGCAAGGTCGACCTGGCCATAGAGCTGCAGATCCTGTCCTTCCACGAGCACCGCAAGGCATCGCTGACCGCGCTTCCCGCCACCGGCGGGTCCGCCCTCGCCGCCCTGCCCGGCGGGCTCGCGGTCACCGACCCTCAGGAGGCGATCGGCACGTGAAACTGCTCGTCGTCGGTGCGTCCTACCGCACGGCTCCCGTCGCCACGCTGGAGCAGCTCGCGGTCGCCCCCGCCGAACTCACCCGCACCCTGGACCGCCTGGTCGCGCAGCCGTACGTGACCGAGGCCGTGCTCGTCTCCACCTGCAACCGGGTGGAGGTCTACGCCGCCGTGTCCGGATTCCACGGCGGTCTCGGCGACATCTGCGCCGTGCTTGCCGAGCACGCCGGGTGCCAGCCGGCCGGGCTCGCCAACCACCTCTACGTGCACTTCGACGCCGCCGCGGTGGACCACGTCTTCCGGGTCGCCGCCGGGCTGGACTCGATGGTCGTGGGCGAGGCGCAGATCCTCGGCCAGCTGCGCGACGCGTACCACTCGGCGACCGGGGCCGACACCGCCGGGCGGCTGCTGCACGAGCTGATGCAACAGGCGCTGCGGGTCGGCAAGCGCGCCCACGCGGAGACCGGCATCGACCGGGCCGGTCAGAGCGTGGTCACCGCCGCGCTGGAACTGGCCGCCGAGCACCTCGGCAGCGACCTCGCCGGCCGCCCGGCGCTGGTGGTCGGGGCGGGCGCCATGGGCTCGCTGGGCGTGGCCACGCTGTCCCGGCTGGGTGCCGGGCCGCTCACCGTGACCAACCGGGGCGCCGACCGGGCCGTCCGGCTGGCCGAGGCGTACGGGGCCAGCGCGACGCCGATGACGGAACTCACCACCGCGCTCTCCACAGTGGACATCGTAGTGGCCGCCACCGCGGCCACGGAAGCGGTCCTCACCCGCGAGGTGGTCACTTCGGCGCTCGCCGGGCGCGACCCCGGGCGGGGGCCGCTGGTCCTGCTCGACCTGGCCGTGCCGCGCGACGTGGCGGCCGGCGTCGCCGAGCTGCCCGGCGTCGAGGTGATCGACATCGACCGGATGGCGGCGCTGCTCGCCGACGGTCCCGCCGCCGCCGACGCCGCCGCCGTCGAACGGATCGTGGCCGGCGAGGTCGAGGCCTTCCTCACCTGGCTGCGCGGGGCCGACGTCGCGCCGACCGTGGCCGCCCTGCGTGGCCGCGCCGACGACGTGGTCACCGCCGAGCTGCGCCGGCTCGCCCAGCGCCGCCCGGACCTCACCGACGAGCAGCGCGCCGAGGTGGCCCGGACGGTGCACCGGGTGGTCCAGCGGCTGCTGCACCAGCCCACCGTGCGGGTCCGCCAGCTCGCCGCGGAGCCCGGCGGCGACCAGTACGCGGCCCTGCTGCGCGAGCTGTTCGACCTCCAGGTGCCGCAGACGTCGCCGGTCGACACCGTCCCCGACGTCGTGGACAGCGACGTCGTACCGCCGTTCGGCCTCGCCGACTTCCCGTCGTCGGCCGGCCCGGCCGACGTCCCGCCCACCGGAGGTGAGCGATGAGCACCCCCCTGCGCCTCGGTACCCGGGGCAGCAAACTGGCGATGGCCCAGTCCGGCCACGTCGCCGAGGCCCTGACCGCCGCCACCGGCCGCCCGGTCGAGCTGGTCGAGGTGATCACCGCCGGCGACCGATCCGCCGCGCCGGTGCACCGGCTCGGCGTCGGCGTCTTCGTCTCCGCCCTGCGCGACGCGTTGACCGCCGGCACCATCGACTTCGCGGTGCACTCCTACAAGGACCTGCCCACCGCCACGGCGGCCGGGCTGCACATCGCGGCGGTGCCGATCCGGCAGGACCCGCGGGACGCGCTGGTCGCCCGCGACGGCCGGACGCTCGCCGAGCTGCCGCCCGGCGCGACCGTCGGCACCGGCGCGCTGCGCCGCATCGCCCAACTGCACGCCCTCGGGATGCAGCTGGAGGTCGCCCCGATCCGGGGCAACGTCGACACCCGCCTCGCCCGGGTGCTCGGCCCGGAGGCCGACCTGGACGCCATCGTCCTGGCCCGGGCCGGGCTGGCCCGGCTGGGGCGGACCGAGGTGATCACCGAGACGCTCGACCCGATGCTGATGCTGCCCGCGCCCGCCCAGGGCGCGCTGGCGGTGGAGTGCCGGATCGACGACCCGGACATGGTCGAGCTGCTCGCCGTGCTCGACCACGCACCGTCCCGCGCCGCGGTCGTCGCGGAGCGGGCGCTGCTGGCCACCCTGGAGGCCGGATGCTCCGCTCCGGTCGCCGCCTACGCCGTCGTCGCCGAAGGCGAGCCAACCGGCTCGGGTGCCGAGGGCGATGTTGTCCAGGAGATCTACCTGCGCGGGGCGGTGATCAGCCCGGACGGCTCGCGAGACCTCCGGCTGTCCCGCACCGGAACGCTCGCCGACGCGGCGGAGATCGGCAAGGCACTCGCCGCCGAACTCCTCGACCTCGGCGCCGACTCGATCCTCGGCCAAGAAGGACACGCCGGCCCGGGGACCCAGCAATTTGGGAGCACAGAATGACCCGCACCCGTAAGCCCGTAGGCCGTATCGCGTTCGTCGGGGCCGGTCCCGGCGACCCGGGCCTGCTGACCCGCCGGGCGCACGACGCCCTGGTCGACGCCGACCAGGTGGTGTACGACCGGGGAGTCCCCGAGTCGCTGCTCGACGCCGTCCGTGCCCAGGCCAAGTCCGACGCCCAGTTCACCCCGGCCGAGGGCGCGCCGGGCGACGTGGCGAAGGTGCTGATCTCGGCGGCCCGGTCCGGGCTGAACGCGGTGCACCTGGTCGCCGGCGACCCGTTCGGCCACGAGTCGGTGGTCCGGGAGGTGCAGGCGGTGGCGCGTACCGCCGCGCACTTCGAGGTGGTCCCCGGCGTCGGCCAGGCGGAGGGTGTGGCGACCTACGCGGGTGTGCCGCTGCCCGGCGTACGCACGGCGGCCGACGTCGAGGACGTCAGCACGCTGGACTTCGACGCCCTCGCCGCGGCCGTCGGCCGGGGCTCGCTGGCCCTGGCCGTGGACGCCGGCGACCTCGCCGCGATCCGGGACGGGCTGCTCGCCGCCGGGGTGGACGGCGCCACCGGCGTCGGGGTGACCGGGGACGGCACCGGCGAGACGCAGTACACCACCACGTCGACCGTGGACTCCTTCGTCGCGGCGGCGCTCGGCTTCACCGGCCGGGTCGTGCTCACCATCGGCGAGGGCGTCGGCCAGCGGGACAAGCTGAGCTGGTGGGAGAACCGGCCGCTGTACGGCTGGAAGGTCCTCGTGCCCCGCACCAAGGAGCAGGCCGGCGTGATGAGCGCGCGGCTGCGCGCGTACGGGGCCATCCCCTGCGAGGTGCCGACGATCGCGGTCGAGCCGCCGCGGACCCCGGCTCAGATGGAGCGGGCGGTCAAGGGCCTCGTCGACGGCCGGTACGCCTGGGTGATCTTCACCTCGGTCAACGCGGTCCGCGCCGTCTGGGAGAAGTTCGCCGAGCACGGCCTGGACGCCCGGCACTTCGGCGGCGTCAAGATCGCCTGCATCGGCGAGGCGACCGCCGACGCCGTCCGCGCGTTCGGCATCCAGCCCGAGCTGATCCCGTCGGGGGAGCAGTCCTCCGAGGGGCTGCTGGCCGAGTTCTCGCCGCACGACGAGATCCTCGACCCGGTCGGCCGGGTGCTGCTGCCGCGCGCCGACATCGCCACCGAGACCCTCGCCGCCGGGCTCACCGAGCGTGGCTGGGAGGTCGACGACGTGACCGCGTACCGGACGGTCCGGGCCGCCCCGCCGCCCGCCGAGATCCGGGACGCGATCAAGTCCGGTGGCTTCGACGCGGTGCTCTTCACCTCGTCCTCCACGGTGCGGAACCTGGTCGGCATCGCGGGGAAGCCGCACGCGCGTACCGTTGTTGCAGTGATCGGGCCCAAGACGGCGGAGACGGCGACGGAGTTCGGCCTGCGGGTCGACGTCCAGCCGCCGCACGCTTCGGTTCCCGACCTGGTGGAGGCGCTCGCCGCCTACGCCGTCGAGCTGCGCGAGAAGCTCGCCGCCATGCCGGCGAAGCAGCGCCGCGGCTCGAAGGTCCAGGGGCCGACCGCCCTGAGGTTCCGGTAGTCGTCGTAGCAGGAGGCCCGTGATGCCGTACCCCGAGATCCGGCCCCGCCGGCTGCGCCGCAACGCGGCGCTCCGGCGGCTGGTCGCCGAGACCCGCGTCGACCCGGCCGAGCTGGTCGTGCCGATGTTCGTCAAGGAAGGGCTGACGGAGCCGCGGGCGATCGCGTCGCTCCCGGGGGTGCTCCAGCACTCCCGGGACTCGCTCCGCAAGGCCGCGGTCGAGGCCGTCCAGGCGGGCGTCGGCGGCATCATGCTCTTCGGGGTGCCGGCGCGGCGGGACGCCACCGGGTCCGGCGGGATCGACCCCGATGGCATCCTCAACGTCGCGATCCGTGACGTGGTGGCCGAGGTGGGCGACGCCACGGTGGTGATGAGCGACCTCTGCCTGGACGAGTTCACCTCGCACGGGCACTGCGGCCTGCTCACCCCCGACGGCGGCGTGGACAACGACGCCACGCTGGCGGCGTACGCCGAGATGGCGGTGGCCCAGGCCGCCGCCGGGGTCGGGGTGGTCGGGCCGTCCGGGATGATGGACGGCCAGGTCGGCGTGGTGCGCCGGGCGCTCGACGCCGCCGGCCACCAGGACGTGGCCGTGCTGGCGTACGCCGTCAAGTACGCCTCGGCCTTCTACGGCCCGTTCCGCGACGCCGTGGAGTCGGCCCTGGAGGGCGACCGGCGCACCTACCAGCAGGACCCGGCGAACCTGCGGGAGTCGCTGCGCGAGGTCGAGCTGGACGTCGCCGAGGGCGCCGACATGGTGATGGTCAAGCCGGCACTGCCGTACCTCGACGTGGTGTCGGCGGTCCGCGCGGCGGTCGACGTCCCGGTCGCGGCCTACCAGGTCTCCGGCGAGTACGCCATGGTCGAGGCAGCGGCCGCGAACGGCTGGATCGACCGGGAGCGGGTGATGCTGGAGACGCTCACATCGATCCGCCGGGCCGGTGCGCAGATCATCCTCACCTACTGGGCGGTCGAGGCCGCCCAGCTCCTCCGCCAGCGCTACTGAAGCCCGACCGAAGCCCTACTGACGCCCCCGCCCAGCGTCCCGTGCACGGCACCACCTGGCTCCCCTGCACCCCGGGGGCGGGCAACGGCGTCACAGACGCCACGCCGCGCACGGCCGGACAGAGAAGTCGGCACGGACCGGTCCCGGCCCGGTCGCGCTGGACGCGGCCCCTGCCCGACGACTCACGACCCACGAGCCATGACGGCGCGCCAATGCCGGCTCACTCATGCGTGCCTGGTCCACGCATGCTGTGTCCGTCACCCAGAGCGATCAATCCAAGCGAGTCGCCAACCCCTCTCGGGGCGCTCTCTGGACATGTGCTGGTCAGGGCGGTGATTAGTCGGATCGCCGGCCGCGAAGGTCGGTCGGCGTCCGCGCCTTCGCCCCGTGAAAGAGCCGACGGCCCGCCCGCCAGGTGCTTCCTGGCGGGTGGGCCGTCGGTACGCGCAGCCGGAGAGGCTGTCCGGGCGACGTCAGTCGTCGTCGGCGATGGTGCCCACCGCGACCGGGTCGGCGAGGCGCAGCCCCGGCACGCCCGTCACCAGCAGCGTCAGCTTCTCGTCGGCCTCCCGCTTGCGGTCACCGCGCACAGTCACCGGGAAGGTCAGCGAGGTCTGCCCGGCGGCCAGGACCTTGCAACCGACGTAGGGGTCGTAGTCGGCGCCCGCCTGGGCCGTGGTGCCGTACGTGGCGGCGCAGAGCAGCACCGGCTGGGACAGCGGTCGCGAGACGGTGACCGTGAAGGTCAGCGGGTGGGTGCCCCGGTCGCCCTCGGCCACCGACACGTCCCCGACGCTGAGCGAGGCCCGCGACCGGAACCGGGCCACCTGCGGGTCGTGGTCGCTGGAGCCACGCGTGCCGTCAGCGGCGTGCTCGGCCGGCCAGTCGGCGTTGATGTGCGCCGCCCGCATCTGGATCAGGTCCCGGTGCAGCGTGCCGTTGACGAACAGGTGGTCCAGCGTCTGCGCCTGCCCCTCGAAGCTGTACGAGTAGGCGGACGACGGGGCGTCGGCGAGCAGGTCGTCCCAGAGGTTGCGCATGCCGGCCTCGTACAGCGGCCCGAGCTGGTCCGACGGGGTGGGCTCCGCGGCCGTGGCGATCGGGTCGTCGGGGCGGGGGAAGACGTTCAGGTCCCCGCCGTACACCACCCGCGCGTCCGGGTCCGCCGCCTCGATCGCCGTGACGATCGCGGCCCCGTACGCGGCCTGCTCCCGGCGCTGCCCGACCCGGCTGTCCGGCCCCGAGGAGTAGTGGTTGCTCGCGGCCCACAGGGTGTACCGCTCGGTCGACCCGGGCGCGGCGGCCACGGTGAACTTGCCGAGCTGCGGAGCACGGGTGAAGACGTTGTCGCCGTCCTTGCCGGTGGAGGTGTCCACGTCGGCGGGAAGCACCGCGTTGAGCGCCTTCGGGTTCTGCACGTCCGCGTTGCCCGGCAGCCCCGCGCCGCGGTACTGCACCGTCGGCGCCGAGCCCAGCAGCGGGTCGCCGGCGGTCGCCTCGGCCAGCGACACCCGGTCGGTGCGGTACAGGAACGCGGCGGTGATGCCCCGCGCGTCCGCGCCGCTGCGGTCGTACGCGGCCGCGTAGGCCGGGCCGCCGCTCGCCGCGATGGTCAGTGCCAGGTCCTGGAGGGTGTCCGGCGCGCCGTCCGCGTTGTTGGTGGTGCCGCACACCAGCTCGCCGCCGGAGACCGCGCAGATGTCCTGGTCCTCCGCCTCCTGCACGAGGATCAGGTCGGGCGAGTGCAGGTCGGTGGTGATCTGGTCGGCCAGCGCGGCGAGCTGGTCGCGGTACTCCTGCTCGCTGCCGGGGACGTAGTCGAACGGCGGGCGCACCCCGGTGCAGCCGGCGTTGCCGGCGAAGTCGCAGCCGTCGAACGGGTCGTCGCGGTAGTCGTACAGGTTCTCGACGTTGTAGGTCGCGACCGCGACCTCCTCCGACCGCTTGGCCGGCTGCGGCGGGTTGTTCGTGGACGGGTCGGTCCCGCCGGTGAACTCGGCCCGCTCGACCTGCACGCCGTACTTCTCGAACGAGTAGTAGAGGCCGCCGACCGCGTCGGCGGTCAGCGTGTCGAAGGTGCGGGCGGGCGGGAGCAGCGCGCCGCTGTCGCCCGTGGTGCCCTTGACGCCCATGCTGCCGAGCATGATGCGCTGGCCGTTGCCGTCGTCGAAGCGGCGGCCCGGGTCGTTGTCCAGCGGGTGCGCGTCCCGGAACACCCGGCGGGCGTACGGGTCGGCGCGATCCAGCAGCGGGTCGTCCCGGTCGATCACGAAGATCTCGCCGTCGGCGGTGGAGGCGAAGACGTTCCGCCCGCTCACGGCGCCGCTGCCGGCCCGCACCCGCAGCCGGGCGCCCTCGTGCCGCTCCCAGAACCGCTGCGCGTCGGCCAGCTCGACCGGCGGCACCGCGTCGGCCACCTCGACCTCGGCGTTCACGTCGACGCCGGAGGCGAGCTTGCGCACCAGCGACGCGCCGGAGAGCTGGGTGAAGTTGAAGTACTCGGAGACCCGGGCCCGGAGCACCACCTCGTCGCCGACCGTCGGCACGTAGCCGCCGATCAGGGAGGTGAACGAGCCCATGAAGACGAAGATGCCGTCCGAGCTGGTCGGGTCGCCGTCGGTGGCGCCGGACCGGCTCTGCAGGAAGAAGCCGCGCTGGTCCCGGCCCGACGAGTCACGCGCCAGGGTGAGCTGGGTGATCACGCCGCGCACGTCGTACAGCGTGCTGCTGGTGCCGTTGCCGGACGCCGGCGCGAGCGGGGACCGGTCGGCCGGGCCGGACTCGCCGTCGGCGGTCGGACCCTGCACCTCGCCGACCGTCAGCTCGCGGGTGACCTGCACGGCGAGGGTGCAGGTGGCGGTGCCGCCGTCCGCGTCGGTCGCGGTCAGCACCACCGTGTACGCCCCGGCGGCCAGGTCGGCGCTCGCGCCGACCGTGGCCCGGGCGGTGCCGCCGACCGCGTCGGCCGGGGTGACGGCCGTGCGGCTGACGGAGCCGGTGGCCGGGGTCGGGCTGACCGAGGTGACCGCCAGGTCGACGATCCGGTCGTCGGTGTCGGTGGCGGTGACCTCCCGGCTCGCCGCCGTGCCGGCCGGGGTGACCAGCGCCGGCCCGCAGGTGAGCGTCGCCGGCGCGTCGACCGGGCCGCCCCCGTCGACGGTGTGCGCGCCGAGCCCGTCGAACGTGTCGACCGGGAAGCCGGCCCACTGGGCGGCCGGGTCGAACGCGTCCGAGGGGTCGGTGTCGCCGGACGTCACGGTGGGCAACCGGCGCAGGGTGTTGTTCTCGGTGCTGGTGACGCCGGTGCCCCACTCGGTGCCCGGGTCGACGCCGACCTGGCCGATCGAGTCGAGCACGGTGCCGCCCCGGCGCAGCACGATCGCGTCGTCGCCGTTGAACAGGCCGGCTGTCGTGGTCTGGTCGGCCCGGTCCAGGATCGCCGGCGCGGCCGAGGCGGAGGCGAAGACGAAGACGTCGCCGGCCGCGACGGTCCCGGTCAGCGCCACGTTCGTCGGGGTGGTGGAGCCGTTGAAGTGCAACTGGAGCTGGTAGCCGTTGGCGGCCAGGTCGACGGCGGCGCCGGTGCCGTTGAACAGCTCGATCGCCTTGTTGTTCGACGAGCCTTCGACGTACTCCGAGATGAACAGGTCGGTGGGCGCGGCGCTGGCCGCGGTGGGTGCGACGCCGACAGCCGCGACGGTCACGGCGGCGGTGGCGGTCGCGAGCGCGGCAAGAGTGCGGCGCGGGCGCATGGGGCCTCCACGATGGGTGGACGGGGAACTAACGCACGTTAAGGGGCTCCGCTGACCGTCGTCCATCCCCCACCGGTCGGTTTCGTGAACTCTCCGGTCAGCGTCCGGCGTCGAGGCGGTGCACCAGCTCGGCCACGTCGACGCTGTATTCACACCACTCGCGGTCGGCACGGTAGCCCAACTCGGCGTTGACCTTGAGCATGGCCTCGTTGGCCTGTGCGTTCCAGGTCTGCACCTCGGTCAGCTTCGGCTCCGCCGAGCGCAGCTCCAGCAGCATCCGCGCCTTGATCGCCCGGTCGATGCCGTAGCCCCGGTGGTCCTGCACGACGATGGTGTCGTACTGGTCGGCGCGGGTGGGGTGCTGGGCGGGCACCACCACCTCGGTCAGGCCGGCCACCTCCCCGGTCTGCTCGTGGAGGGCGAGCACGATGTAGGGCTTCATGCCCCGCCGGTGCAGGCAGTCCAGGCTGTCCCGCAGCCGCTGCGGGTCGTACGAGCTGGGGCGCAGCTCGCCGTCGTCGACGTCGCGCACCTCCGCCTTGGCCCGGGCGTACGCGTCGATCAGGTCGTCGGGCGGGCCGCCGGGGCAGAACTCCAGGTGGTAGCCCGCGCCGATGCCGGTGGCCATCTCGGACAGCTCGACCCAGTCCACCGCGGACAGGTCGAGCACGCTTCGGGTCTCGACGTATTCCTTCGAGAAGCCGAGCGACTCGTAGAAGGCGACGGCCGGCGTGTCGCCGACCACCTCGACCCCGATCGACTGGAAGCCCTCCTGGTAGGCCCGCCGGGCGGCCACCAGGACCAGGTCACGGCCGAGCCCGCTGCGCCGCCGGGAGGGGTGCACCAGCACCTCCAGCACGCCGATGTCGCCGAGCAGGAGCACGTTCACCTGGCCGAGGATCGGCCCCGGCGCCCCGCCGCCGGCCGGCTCCGCCTGGGCGACCCAGGAGATCCGCCGCTCGCCGGGCATCACCTCGGAGAGGTATTCCCGCAGGGAACTCTCCCGCCACGGTGGATCCCGCGGCAGATCGACTGCCAGGACCGCGTTGAGCGTGTCCAGCAGCGACGCGATCTCGGCGGACGACGCGGTCCTGGGGTCCCACTCGCGCACCATCACCTGTATAGCTTGCCGCTAACCGCTGCCCGGGGGAAGTGTCCGGTTCTCCAATGTATGCGGACGATCACTTCACGTGCGGCTGGCCTGTCCGTACCGGTTGGCGGTGTCGAAGACGTCCTGGGCGTACTGGCGGACGTCGTTGTACGACAGGATCGCGTTCCACCAGTCGGCCGGGATGGTGAGGTTCCGGCTGCCCTTGCAGAGGTAGTTGCCGGCGGCGAGCGCGGCGTCGTCCAGGTCGTGCGGGTCCTTGACGCCGTCGTTGTCGGCGTCCGCCCCGATCTCCTGCCAGGTGGTGGGGATGAACTGCATCGGCCCGATCGCGCGGTCGAATGTGGTGTCCTTGTCCAGCCGGCCGCCGTCGGTGTCGGGGATGCGCATCCGGTTGCCCTGCCCGTCCAGCGGCAGGCCGATGATCTCGGGCAGCGCCTTGCCGTCCTGCCCGAGCCGGGCGTTGTTGGCCTGGCCGTGCCCGGACTCGACGAAGCCGATGGCCGCCAGCGTGGTCCAGCTCAGGCCGCAACTGCGGTTGGTCTGGGCGAGCACCAGCTCGGCGTAGCCGTACGCCTGCATGGCCACCGGCGAGATGCCGACCTTCGGCCCGACCTGCGCGGCCCAGCCGGCGAGGGCGTCCGACGGCCGGCCGGTGGTCACCCCGCCGCCGGCCGGGCCGGTCGGCACGGTGCCGAGCGGTGGCACCGTCTGGGTGGGCAGCGGCAGCCCGCCGGGCAGCGGCTCCTGCGGGCCGGCCGTCGGCGCGACGGAGGCGGCGTCGGCGACCGGACGGGGCGCGCGGACCGTCGCGGGCACCAGCAGCGCGCCCGCCGCGGCGGTCGCCGCGACCAGGGCGAGCAGGAACACCCCGGGCAGGGTGAGCCGCCCGCTGGGGCGCCGCGACCAGTCCCGGGTCGCCCGGACCGCGGCTGCCGCCGCCTGGCGAGGTGGCGGCAGGCGTACGGCGTGCGCGAACGGCACCCGGCGCCGCCGGGCTCGCGCGGCCGGCCCGTTGGTGAGCACGTCCACCTTCGTCGCCGCGAGGTCGCTCTTCCCCGCCGACGTCGGCGCGGCCGAGCCGCCCCCGGCGCCGCTTCCGGAGTCGTCGGGCTTGGTGTCGCCGGGCTTGGTGTCGGCGGCGGACGTGCCACCGGGCTTGGTGTCGGTGGTCGACGTGCCGGCGGCGGACGTGCCGGCGGGCTTGGTGTCGCCGGCGGACGTGTCGGCGGGCTTGGTGTCGGCGGTCGACGTGTCGGCGGGCTTGGTGTCGGCGGTCGACGTGTCGGCGGCGTCACCGGGCTTCGTGGCGGCCGGCGGCTCGGTGTCGGCGCTCGGCTTCCCGGCGGCGGCCGGTGCCGCCCCGGCCGGCGGGACGTCCGGGGCGGACGGTGCGGCGGGGGTGGCCGACGGGCCGGTCGGCGTCCGAGCGGGCTCGGCGGGTGCCGTCGTCGGGGTGCCGGCGCCGGCGGGTGCCTCGGACCTCAGCCAGGGGCGGCGGGGACGGGGCAGGCGCGTTGACGACCCCGGTGCGACCCCGGAGCCGTCGGGCGGCACGGCCGGTCGCAGGGGCCGATGGGTCGATCTGTCCTCGCCGTCCACCACAAGTTGAGTATCACCCATGTCTCCTCGGGCGTCAGGCCCGGCCGTACCCTGGAGTCATGCCCCGGTACGAGTTCCGTTGCCGCGCCTGCGGCGACACCTTCGAGGTCAACCGTCCGATGTCGCAGGCCGGCGAGCCGGCGCCCTGTCCGTGGGGACACGCGGACACCGTCAAGCTCCTCTCCACCGTCTCGGTCACCGGCCGCGGTGGTGGAGCGGTCGGCGGCGCGGCCGCTCCGGCCGGCGGTGGTGGCTGCTGCGGTGGTGGCTGCGGCTGCTGAGTGGTGGCGACGGCTGCTGACTCGTCGGCCTCCGCCCGCCCGTCGGCCGGCCCCGTTCGTCCGCGCCGAGGCCGCCGGGCCCCTTGGGTCCGAGCCCGGCCGGCCGTTCTCACGATGCGTGACGATCCAGTATCCGGCAGCATGAGTCCGACGTCACGGGGGAGGTCCCACGCATGTCGCCACGGATCCACCTCCCCAGCGGGTGGGTGACCTTCGTCTTCACCGACATCGAGGGCTCGACCCGGCTGGCCCAGCTCCTCGGGCCGGACTACCGGCCGGTGCTGCGGGAGCACCGCCGCCTGCTGCGCCGGACGATCGCCGCCACCGAGGGCGCGGAGCTGCTGACCGAGGGGGACTCGTTCTTCCTCGCGTTCGGCGACGCGACCGCCGGGCTGACCGCCTGCCTCACCGCGCAGCGGGCGCTGGCCAGCCACCAGTGGCCGACCGCCGAGGCCGCGCCCCGGGTCCGGATGGGGCTGCACACCGGCTGGGCCGAGCCGCGCGACGGCGAGTACGCCAGCCCCGAGGTGCACCGGGCGGCCCGGGTGGCCGCTGCCGCGCACGGCGGGCAGGTGCTCTGCTCGGCGTCGACGGCGCGGCATGCCGACCCGCTGCCGGCCGGCGCGTCCCTGCTCGACCTGGGCCTGCACCGGCTGCGCGGCTTCGACGACCGGGAACGGCTCTTCCAACTGGTCGCCCCGGGCATCGAGCGGCAGTTCCCGCGGCCACGTACGGCCGACGCGGTCGCGCACAACCTGCCCACCCAGGTGACCTCGTTCGTGGGCCGGCAGGCCGAGCGCGCCGAGCTGCGCCGGCTGGTGGAGGCGCACCGGCTGGTCACCGTGCTCGGGGCGGGTGGGGCGGGCAAGACCCGGCTCGCCGTGGAGCTGGGCACCGACCTGGTGGAGTCGTACCCGGACGGGGTCTGGTTCGTCGACATCGCCGCGGTGACCGACCCGGGCCTGGTGGCGTTCGCGGTCGCCGCCGTGCTCGGCCTGCGTCCCGAGCCCGGCCGCCCGATGGTCGAGACCCTGGTGGAGTACGCTGCCGCGCGCCGGATGCTGGTCGTCCTGGACACCTGCGACGCCCAGCCGGCCGCCTCGGCCGAGGTGATCTCGCGGCTGCTCGCCGGCGGAATGGGCGTGCGGGTGCTCGCCACCAGCCGGGAGTCGTTCGGCCTGCCCGGCGAGGTGGTCTGGCGGATTCCGCCGCTGTCGGTCGACCCGCCGGCGGACGGGGCGGAGAGCGACGCGGTCGCGCTGCTGCTGGACCGGACGGCGGCGGCCCGGGGCGGCCGGCAGCCGGACCCGGCCGAGTCGGCCGACCTGCGCCGGGTCGTGCAGCGGTTGGACGGGTTGCCGCTCGCCATCGAGCTGGCCGCCGCCCGGCTGCGGGTGCTCTCGGTCGGCCAGCTCGCCGAGCGCCTCGACGACGTGCTCGGCACGCTGGACGCGGGCCGGGAGAACCCGGAGCCGCCCCCGGTGGAGCGGGCGTGGACGGGCAACCAGCACGACACGGTGGACCTGGTCGCGGCGGCCGTCGGGGTGCCGCCGCCCACCCCGGCGACCCGGGCGGTGCAGCGGTCCGCCACCGAACGGCACCTCACCATGCAGGCCACGGTCACCTGGTCGTACCGGACGCTGGGCCCACGCGCCGCCCGGTTGCTGCGCTGGCTGGCGGTCTTCGCCGGCCCGGTGGACCTGTCGACGGTGGAGTGGCTGCTCGGCACCGACCCGCTCGACCCGCTCTCCGTGCTGGTCGACAAGTCGATGGTGCTGGCCGAGCCGCACGCCTCGGGCAGCACCTACCGGATGCTCGACCCGATCCGGGCGTACGCGGCCCGGCGGCTGGCGGAGGCGGGGGAGGAGCGGGCCGCCCGGGACCGGCACGTTGCCTGGTCGGCGCACGCGCTGGAGCGGGCGCACCTCGGCCCGGACGGGCAGCCGGTCACGCTGTCGCTCTACGCCCTCGACCCGCTCGCCGGCGAGCTGCGCGCCGCGCTGCGCTGGTGCGCGACCGGCGGCAGCGCCCGGGCGGGGCTGCGGCTGGCCGGGGGCCTGGACCAGTGGTGGCGGGAGCGGGGGCTGGCCCGGGAGGGGCGGCTCTGGCTGTTCCGGCTGTACGGACGGATCGCCGAGACCGGGGAGCGGATCCCGGAGGCCGAGCTGGCGGCGGCGTACCACATGCACTCGCTGCACGCCGGCGCGGACGGCGAGTTCGCCGAGGAGCTGCGGTTCTCCCAGCGGGCGGAGGCGGCGGCCCGGCAGGCCGGCGACACCGGCCTGCTCGCCCGGGTCCTCGCCGGGCGGGCGGCCCCGCTGGTCGACATGGGACAGTTCGCGGAGGCCGAGCGGGTCTGCCGGGAGGTCATCGACTGGGCGCACGACCAGGAGGTGGTCGGCGACGCGCTGTTCGCCGTGTTCAGGCTGGCCGAGCTGCTCTGGCGGCGGGGCGCCCTGGACGAGGCCGCCGAGCTGTTGGGTGCGGCCCGCCCGGTCGAGGCGGCCCGCCCGGTCGAGCGGGGGCGGCGCTCGGTCGACATGCTGCTCGGGATGGTGGCCCTGGCCCGCGGCGACCTGGTCGCCGCGCACGAGCACCTCCAGGTGGCGCTGCGGTCCCGGATGAGCCACGGCTTCCACGGCCGGGCCTGTGACACGCTCAACGCGATCGCGGTGCGCTGCGCCGGCGGGGGCGACGGGCCGACGGCCGCCCGCCTATTCGGCGCGGCGGGGGCGACCCGGGCGAGCATGCGCTGCACGCCGGGCATCTACGGGGCGTACTGGGCGCAGCGGCAGGGGGAGCTGCGCCGGGCGCTGGGCGACGCGGTCTTCGACGCCGCGTACGGGGAGGGGACCGAGCTGGGGCTGGAGGAGGCGGCGGCGCTGGCGCTCGGCGTGGAGCATCCGGACCTGGCGGCGGATTCGACGAGGTTCGGCGCGGACCGGGCCCGCCCGGCTCCCCGTCGCCCCGTGACACCCGACCGCCGCACCGAGCACGCCTGACCGACGGGTCGGGTCGGGCGCGGCGTCGACCGGGCGGTCCCGTCCCGCCCTGGGGAGGCGGGACGGGACCCCGGGTCGACCCGCCTCAGCGGAGGGCGGCGCGGCGCTCGGCGTCGGCCTTCATCCGGGCGGCGCGGTCGATGTCGGCCTGCTGCACGGCGGCGACGGAGCCGAAGGCGCTGACGGCCTGGTAGTACGTCCAGGCGAGGCTGTAGCAGGCCGGCCGGACGATGGTGCTGTACGTGGCGCAGACCCGCTTCAGGTCCTCGTAGAAGGCGCTGTCCAGGCGGGACTTGTTGGCCGTGAACTGGCCCATCGCCTTGTAGTTGCGGTAGCCGAAGTCGTGCCGGTAGCAGGAGAGGGTGAAGTTGAAGCCGAGCGGGTTGTCCGGGCTGGACGAGCAGTAGTCGGTCGACCAGTCGAAGGCGTAGTCGGCCCAGGCGGCCTTGTTCAGCCGGGCGGAGTTCCAGGCGTTGTAGCTGGTGGCGCTGGTCTGGGTCCAGCTCGACAGGACGGACAGCTTCTGTGTGGGCGTGACGGCGGCGGCGGGGGTGGCGACGCCGAGCAGGACGAGCAGCGCGAGCGCGCCCGAGGCGAGCAGGGCGGTGAGGCGTCTGGGCACGGTTACCTCCGCGGGGGTCGGCGGGTGGGACGGGGTTACCGGCGGGTCACCGGATGTCGATCAGTTTCGATCAATGACCGTTCCCGGAGGTGTCGTGCCCGTCGACAATTGGTGACAGATGCCGAAACAGACGAATGCCCCGGGTGCCAGGGGCACCCGGGGCATTCGGTGGTACGTCAGCGGACGAACGCCGGCGGGCTGGCCGGGCTCTCGTTCGCCAGCCGGTCGAGCGCGGTCACGTAGTACGTGTACCGCTTGCCCGCCTCGGCGGTGGTGTCCACCCAGGACTGCGTCTGCGAGTCGCCGTCGGCGCGGACCGTGTCGACCAGGTGCGTCGCGTCGGCGAAGTCGCACCGGCCGGCCAGGCCGACCCCGTCGAACCGGTAGATCGCGTACGACGTGGCGGCGCCGAGCGGGCCCTGGCCGTCGGCCGGCTGGAGCCAGTTCAGCCGGACCCCGTCGTCCTGCCGCGCGGCCTTCGTGACCACGGGCATGAGCAGCGGCTTCGACGGCAGGTGCGACATGGTCGGGATCAGCGCCGGCCGCGAGTAGTGCTCGGCGGCGTAGATGTCGGTCGCGCCGAGCCGGTTGGCCCGGACCTGCACGGCCGAGAAGTGGACGTTGCCCAGCACCTCGGGGTGCGCCCGGTTGAGCGTCAGGTGGTCGGACAGCTCGCGCGGGTTCATCCAGAAGGAGCCGTAGGCCGGGTCACCGCTCTTGTAGTCGGCCTGCCCGATGTAGAGCTGCACCCGGGTGCCCTTGACCACGTCCGCCCACCACGGCACCAGCCGGGCGTAGTCGGCGGCCGGGTACTGGCCGATGTACCAGTAGAGCTGCGGCACGATGTAGTCGATCCACTCCTCCTTGACCCACTTGCGGGTGTCGGCGGAGATGATGTCGTACGACTGGCTGCCGGTGGTGTCCGAGCCCAGCGGGTCGGCCGACTGGTTGCGCCAGATGCCGAACGGGCTGACGCCGAACTTCACCCAGGACTTCTCGGCCTTGATCTTGGCGTTCATTTCCTGGATGAGCAGGTTGATGTTGTCCCGCCGCCAGTCGGCCTTGTTGGTGAAGCCCCGGTTGTGCGCCGCGAAGGTGGCGTCGTCGGGCACCTGGTGGGTGCCGCTCGGGTAGGGGTAGAAGTAGTCGTCGAAGTGCACGCCGTCGACGTCGTACCGCTTGACGGCGTCCATCATCGCGGTCTGGACGAACTCGCGGACCTCGGGGATGCCGGGGTTGTAGTAGAGCCGGCTGCCGGCCACCCCGGCCGGCGGGTAGGCGAAGGTCCACTCCGGGTGCTCCCGCGCCGGGTGGTTCGGCGCGAGCTTGCTGATGTCCGCGCCGGCGCCGCCCGGGGCCGGCATCGAGATGCGGTACGGGTTGAACCAGGCGTGGAACTCCAGGTTCCGCTTGTGCGCCTCCTCGACCACGAACTTCAGCGGGTCCCAGCCCGGGTTCTCGCCGCGGACCCCGGTCAGGTACTCCGACCAGGGCTCGTACGGCGACGGCCAGAACGCGTCGGCGGTCGGCCGGATCTGGACGACCACCGCGTTGTGGTTGAGCCGCTCGGCGAGGTCCAGCAGCTCGCGGTACTCGGCCTGCTGGGTGGCGATGCGGTCGGGCGAGGTCTGGGACGCCTTGGTCGGCCAGTCGATGTTGACGACCGAGGAGATCCACATTGCCCGGAACTGCCGCTTCGGCGTGGCCGGGTCGGTGACGCAGGTGGTGGTGGAGGCGGTGGTCGCCGCGTCGGGCGCCGCGCTCGCGGGGGTGGCGGCGACGAGCGCGCCGAGCAGTGCGGCGGCCAGCCCGGCGGCTCCGAGCCGAGTTGCCTTCATGCGGTGTGTCCCTTCGTTGGGGCTCCCGTGTCAGGGGTCGATCGCGGCACTATCGGCAAGATTCGCCGTTGACAATCTGCCGCTGGTAGGAAATTTTCACACTCCTGGGTCCGGCGCAAGGGTCTGCGCGGGATCGGTCCGTCCGTCGGGTTCGGCTCCGCCGTGCGGCCGGGCCCATCGGGCGCACCGTGACGACCCGCACACGGCAGGTCGTGACCCGAACGGGTCGGGAAAGTGGCGGTCGAGCCCCGGTCCGTTGCTTCCCGCCCGGCGGAGTTCCACGTCAGGGACGGGGCTGGGGGGTGCCCGTGGGGCCCTTGACCACCGGCCTGCCGCCGTCCCAGACGACCTCGTCGAGCCAGATCCGGCGGCCCGGGTCGACCGTGCCCTCCCGACCGGGCGGCCAGGCGTGGTAGAGCAGCCAGGTGCGACCGTCCACCACCACCATCGAGGCGTGCCCCGGCCCGGAGGCCGCCCCGTTGGTCGCCAGGATCGGGTTCTCCGGGGCCTTCACGCAGGGGCCGGTCGGCGACTCGCAGACCGCGTAGCCCTCGGCGTACTCGGCGCGGTCGTAGGCGTTGGCGGCGAAGAACAGGAACAGCCTTCCGTCGTGCCGGTGGAAAAACGGCCCCTCGACCAGGTTGCCCTCCCACGGCTCGGTCTGCTTCAGCAGCCTCACCGGCTCGCCGACCAGGCGCAGCCCGTCGTCGGAGAGGCGCTGCGACCAGATCCAGGTGTCCACCCCGACGGCGTTGCCGTCGTTCTTCCACAGCAGCCACAGGCTGCCGTCGGCGTCCCGGAACGGGCTGGCGTCGATCGCCCCACCCAGCTCCGCCTGGCAGATCAGCGGAGCGGCCGAGTCGTCCCGGTACGGCCCCTGCGGGGCGCTCGCCACCGCCCGGCCGACGCACTGCCGCCCGGACTCGCGCCCGGCGACCGTGTAGTAGAGCAGGAACCGGTCCGGGGCCAGCTCGATCACCTCGGGCGCCCAGTTCCTCCCGGGCTCCGCCCACGCGGGCAGCTCCGGCAGCGCGTCCCCGGCCGGCGTCCAGTCGACCAGGTCGGGGGAGGTGAGCACCGGGACGTTGCGGCCGGCGGCGTTGGTGTGGAAGAGGTACCAGGTGTCGCCCACCCGGATCGCCTGCGGATCCGGGGCGTCGGTGCGTACGACCGGGTTGGTGAACATGCGCGCGTCGGTCTCCCTGCTCGTGGGTCTCGGATCGTCCCCGCAGCCGGCGGCGAGCAGCGCGGCGGCGAGCACCGCCGCCGCGCCGCGCCGCCGGGTCGTCCCGGCCGTCACCCCTTCAGGCCGCTGCGGGAGACGCCCTGGATGACGTGCCGCTGGGCGAGGACGAAGAGGACCAACACCGGCAGGCTGGCCAGCATCGCCCCGGCCATGAGCACCGGGTAGTCGGTGTTGTAGGCGCCCTGGAGCAGGCCCAGCCCCGGCGGCAGGGTGAGCATCTCCGGGCTGAACAGCACGAAGATCGGCCACAGGAAGTCGTTCCAGTTGGTCAGGAACGACAACACGGCCAGGGTGGCCAGCGCCGGCCTGGACAGCGGCAGCACCACCTTCCAGAAGATCTGCCACTGGTTGGCGCCGTCCAGCACCGCGGCCTCCTCCAGCTCCCGGGGCAGGGAGAGGAAGAACTGCCGCAGGAAGAACACCCCGAACGCGCTCGCCGCGCCGGGCACGACCACGACGGCCAGGGTGTCGATCCAGTTCAGCTCGTCGACGATCAGGAAGTTCGGGATGATCAGCGAGGTCGGCGGGATGAACAGCGTCCCGACGATCAGCGCGAAGAGCACCCTGCGGCCGCGGAACCGCATCCGGGCCAGGGCGTACGCGGCCGCCGAGGCGGTCGCCAGCACCAGCAGCGCGTGCGCCGTGGCGGCCAGCATGCTGTTCGCGAACCAGCGCAGGACGGGGTTCGCGGAGTTGTCGAGGACCTGCTCGTAGCCGTACCCGGAGATCGGGTCCGGCAGCCAGGTCGGCGGGATCCGCTGAGCCCCGGTGTAGGTCTTCAGCGAGGTGATGACCATCCACACCAGCGGCGTCAGGAAGACCAGGGCGAGCCCCACCAGGGTGGCGTAGAGCGCGGCCCGGCGCAGCCCGGTGGCCGGTGCGCGGCCGGCCGCCGGGGTCCTGCCGCGGATCGGCGCGGGGGCGCGCCCGGTGCGCGTGGGCGTCGTCATGGCGGTCCCCCTCAGTCTTCGCGGTAGCGGAAGAGGCGGAAGTTGGCGATGCTCACCACCGCCAGCATCAGGGCGAACACGATGCTCATCGCGGCGGCGCGGCCGGCGTCGTTGTCCCGCAGCCCCTCCTCGACGATGAACCAGACCACGGTGCGGGTCTCCGTTCCCGGCGCGCCCTGGGTGATCAGGAACGACTGCCCGAACACGTTCGCCGAGGCGAGCACGGTCGTGGTGATCACGAACAGCAGGACCGGGCGCAGCCCGGGGAGCGTGACGTGGCGGAACCGTTCCCAGGCGCTCGCGCCGTCGACCTTCGCCGCCTCGTACAGCTCCGGCGGGATGTCCTGGAGCCCGGCCAGGTAGATCACGGCGTTGAAGCCGGAGGTCCACCAGACGGTCACCCCGACCAGCGACACCCAGGCCCACGGCACGTCGGTCACCCACGGGGTGTCGGCCGGCAGCCCGACCGTCCCGGCGAGCCGGTTGACCAGGCCGAGGTTGGCGTCGAGCAGGAACCGCCAGAGCAGGCCGATCACCGCCACGCCCAGCACGTACGGCGCGAAGTAGACCGCCCGGAAGAAGGTCCGGCCGGGGAACGAGCGGTTCAGCAGCAGTGCCAGCCCGAGCGGGACGACCACCAGCAGCGGCACCGACAGGACGGTGAAGATCCCCGTCGCCCGTACGCTCTGCCACCAGTCGCCGTAGACGGCCGAGTCGCCGGAGAACAGCTCCCCGTAGTTGTCCAGCCCGACGAAGGGCCGGTGGGGCAGCTGGAAGTCCCACTGGTGCACGCTGAGCCAGAGGCCGAGCACGATCGGCAGCAGACCGAAGACCCCGAACAGGACCAGGTACGGGGCGAGGAAGAGGTACGGCGTCAACCGCCCCGTCCGGCCCGCCGCGGCGCCCCGGCGGGCGGGGCCGGCCGCCGGGGGCGACGTGCCGTCGCGCGCCGCCCCGACCTCGATCACGTCCGCCACGGGAGATCAGCTCCCGTACTTCTTGCGGTTGTCCTCGAGCTGCTTGTTGGCCTTGGCCGCGCCGTCGTCCAGCGCCTGCCTGGGCGGCTTCTTGCCCAGCGCCGCCTCGTTGAACGAGTTGTAGAAGGTCGTCATGACCTCGCCGAGGCCCGGGGCCGCCGGCGGGAAGGCCGCGTATTCCAGCTCGGGGGCGAGCGCGTTCACCTCGGCCAGCGCCTTGAAGTCGGCGCTGTCCCGGACGGTCTTGCGGGCCGGGACCTGGCCGCCCTTGGCCCAGTCCAGCGAGTGTTGGCTGAGCCAGTTGATGAAGACCTTCGCCGCCGAGACCTTGTTGGCGTCGTTGGCCCGCTGCTTGACGATCGTGAAGTTGTGCGAGTTGGCCCAGGCGGACGGCTGGCTGCCGATCTGCGGCAGGGGCGCCACCCCCCACTGGATCTCCGGGCTCTTCTTCAGGTCGTTGACCTGCCAGATGCCGTTCCAGTTGAAGGCGTTCCGGCCGCTCTTGAACGCCAGGTAGTCGGCGTCCTGGCCGACGTTGGCGGGGGAGTGGCCCTGCTTGATCAGGTCGACCAGCCAGGTGCACGCCTCGACGGCCTGGTCGGAGTTGAAGGTGGCCCTGGTGGCCTCGGCGTCGAAGACGCTGCCGCCCCACTGGTGCAGCAGGGAGTAGAAGGTCATGCCTCCGGTGAACTGGAACGGGCTGACCCAGAAGCCCTGCACGCCGGACTTCTTCAGCTCGGTCAGCGCGGCGGTGTACTCGTCTCTCGTCGTCGGCGGCTTGGCCGGGTCCAGGCCGGCCTTCTGCAGTACGGCCTTGTTGTAGTAGAAGCCGAGCGGGTGCATGTCCAGCGGGATGCCGTACCGCTTGTCGTTGTAGAGCCCGCCCTTCCAGACGGTGGGCGCGAAGTCCGCCTCGCTCAGCTCCAGCACCTTGGCCACGTCGTCCAGTTCGGTGATGACGCCACGGGCGGCGAAGGTGGCGAGCTGGTCCATGTGCATGACCGCGATGTCCGGCCCGTTGCCGCTGGAGGCGGCGCCCGGCAGCTTGGCGTAGTAGTCCGCCCACTCGTACGTCGCGATCGTGACGGCGATGTTCTGGTGCTCGGTGTTGAACTGGTTCACCAGCGCCTTGAAGATGTCGCCGTCACCGCCGGTGAACCCGTTCCACAGCTTCAGGTCCACCTTGGGGCCGGTGTAGTCCTTGCCGCCGTTGCCGGCCGCCGGGCCCGAGCTGTCGTCCTCGCCGCCGCAGCCGGCCAGGGTCAGCGAGGCGGCGGCGCCGAGCCCGAGGCCGAGCAGGCGCCGCCGGCTCATCTCGTTCTGCATCATGCGGGTTTCACTCCTTGGGGGACGGGGATGAATTGTGCCTGCCCAGAGCCGGTCCGGCGTCAGCCGACGGCGGGGGAGAAGCGCAGCACGTTCCAGGAGACGGCCGGCAGTCGCACGGCGCACCGGCCGCCGTCGGTGGTGGGGGTGGGCAACTGCCGGGGCGTCACCCGGTCGGGCTCCGCCTCCGTGTTCGTCGCCGTCGGGTCGTCCCCGGCGACGAGGCTCAGGTGGGACGAGACGGATAGTCCCGGCAGGCCGCGGAGGTCGAGCTCCAGCGCCAGGTCGGCCGAGTCCCGGTTGACGGCGAAGACGGTCAGCCCGCCCGTCTCCTCGTCGTGCACGGCGACGGTGTCGAGCACGGGGACCGCGCCGTACCGCTTCGTCTCGTAGGTCGGGCCGACCGGCTCGGTGCGCAGCACCGTGCCCCGGGCGTGCCGGGCGGTCAGCGCGAACGGGTGGAAGATGCTCTGCCGCCAGGCCGGCCCGCCGGTGCGGGTGCGGATCGGGGCGATCACGTTGGCGAGCTGGGCCTGGCAGGCCACCCCGACCCGGTCGGCGTGCCGGAGCAGGGTGATCAGCAGGTCGCCGACCACCACCGCGTCGACGGCGGTGAAGTCGTCCTCGATCAGCGCCGGGGCCTCCACCCAGCCGCGCCGGGCCAGGTCGGCCTGGAGGCGGGACTCGTACCAGACGTTCCACTCGTCGAAGGAGACCTTGAGCCTGCGCCGGTCCCGCCGCTTCGCCGCCACGTGGTCGGCGGTGGCGACCACGTCCCGGATGAAGTTGTCCAGGTCGACGGCGGAGGCCAGGATGCTGGGCCGGTCGCCGTCGGACGGGTCGTAGTAGGTGTGCGCGGAGATGTAGTCGACGTGCTGGTAGGTGTGCTCCAGGACGGTCGCCTCCCAGGAGGCGAAGGTGGGCATCCGCCGGTTGGAGCTGCCGCAGGCGACCAGGCTGATCGAGGGGTCGATCATCTTCATGGCGCGGGCGGTCTCGGCGGCCAGCCGGCCGTACTCGTCGGCGGTCTTGTGGCCGACCTGCCACGGGCCGTCCAGTTCGTTGCCCAGGCACCAGAGCCGCACCCCGTACGGCTCCTCGGCGCCGTGCTTGCGGCGCAGGTCCGACAGCTGCGTCCCGCCCGGGTGGTTGGCGTACTCCAGCAGGTCGCACGCCTCCTGCACGCCCCGGGTGCCGAGGTTGACCGCCATCATCGGCTCGACCCTCGCCTCGGCGGCCCAGCTCATGAACTCGTCGAGCCCGAAGGCGTTCGTCTCGATCGTCTTCCAGGCCAGGTCGAGCCGGCGGGGACGGTCGCCCACCGGGCCGACGCCGTCCTCCCACCGGTAGCCGGAGACGAAGTTGCCGCCGGGATAGCGGACCACCGACACGCCCAGCTCCCGGGTCAGCTCCAGCACGTCGCCGCGCAGCCCCCGCGCGTCCGCCGCCGGGTGCCCCGGCTCGTAGATCCCGCCGTAGACGCAGCGGCCCATGTGCTCGACGAACGAGCCGAAGAGTCGCCGGTCGGCCGGTCCGATCGCGAAGGCCGGGTCGATCGTGAGCTGCGCGGTCCGCAAGGGGGTGCCACCTTTCCTCGTCGCGGTCCCGGGTGACCCCGGTCACCCGGTGTCCCTGGTTTCTACAACGTTGTAAGCAACGTTGTAAAGGCCCGCCCACGAGGTAAAGTGCCCAGTCATGGCGGGAGGTGGCCCGGTGCGGCACAGGCTCAAGGACGTGGCGGAGCGGGCCGGAGTGTCGGTCAAGACCGTCTCCAACGTGGTCAACGGCTACGTGCACGTCCGGCCCGACACCCGGGCCCGGGTCGAGGAGGCCATCGCCGAGCTGAACTACCGGCCCAACCTCTCCGCGCGCAACCTGCGCAAGGGGCGCACCGGCGTGATCGCGCTGGCCGTGCCCGAGCTGGACATCCCCTACTTCGCCGAGCTGGCCCGGCACGTCGTCACGGCCGCCGCCGAGCTGGGCTGGACGGTGCTCATCGACCAGACCGGCGGCGGCCGCGAGCAGGAGCGGGTGGTCGCCTCCGGCATCACCGAGCACCTGATCGACGGGCTGATCTTCAGCCCGCTGGCGCTCACCGCGGAGGACCTGACCGGGCTCGACGGCACCCCGATGGTGCTGCTCGGCGAGCGGGTCGACCACGGCCCCGCCGACCACGTCGGCATCGACAACGTGGGCGCCGCCCGGGAGATCACCGCCCACCTGGTCGGGCTCGGCCGCCGTCGGATCGCCGCCATCGGCTCGCAGCGCACCCCGGAGGGGGCGAGCGCCCGGCTCCGGCTCGCCGGCTACACCGCCGCGCTCGCCGACGCCGGCATCGACTACGACGAGGGGCTGGTGGCGCCCGCGTCGGCCTGGCACCGCGCGGACGGCGCCGCCGCGATGCGCGCGCTGCTGGCCTCCGGCGTACGCCCCGACGCCGTCTTCTGCTTCAACGACACCCTCGCCCTGGGCGCCCTGCGCGCCCTGCACGAGGCGGGACTGCGCGTCCCCGAGGACGTCGCGGTGGCCGGCTTCGACGACATCGAGGACGGCCGGTTCTCCGTGCCCACCCTGAGCACCATCGCCCCGGACAAGGAGCGCATCGCCCGGCTGGCCGTGGAGCTGCTCGCGGGCCGCATCGACGGCGACCGCACCGCGCCGCCCCGGGAACTCTCCGCCCCCTGGCGCCTCACCCCCCGCGAAAGCACCCTCGGCCGCTGACCCCGGCTGCCCGTCCGGCCGGGTCAGTCGAAGAAGCGGGCCAGGTGGGCGGGGGTGGGGCCGGCCGCGTCCGGGGTCAGCGGGGTGAGGTCGGCGAAGATTGAGGCGCCGTCGCAGCCGACGTGCAGCGGATACCAGCGCGGGGTGCCCGGCGTGCGCTGCAGGCAGATCCCCTTGACCGTCTGCACGTCGAGCAGCCGGACGTGGGTCGGGTCGGCGACGGCGTTCACGTGCCGCCACCACGGGCTCATCACGTGCAGCACGCCGCCCGGCCGGAGCACCCGGTGGCACTCGTCGACCAGCGGCAGGAAGTCGACCAGGTGCTCCAGGATGTGCACCGCGAACAGCACGTCCACCGAGTCGTCGGCCAGCGGCAGCGAGGCGGAGAGATCGGCCACCGCGTTCACCCCCGGGGCGGGGTAGATGTCCAGCCCCAGGTTGCCCGGCCACTGCTTGGTGGCGCCGCAGCCCAGGTCGACCACGACCGGGTCGCGCCCGCCGACGCGTACCCGGCACCAGACGCCGAACACCCCGTCGAGCCGGCCCACCCGCTCCCGGACCAGGCGCAGGTCGGACTGCTCCGCGACCTCGCCGCCGAGGTGGGCCACCCCCCGGTCGAAGCGCACCTCCACCGCGAGGTCGCGCAGCCGGTCGTCGTGGCGGGCCTGGTCGGCCCATGCCTCGGCGAGGAATACGTCGATCGCCCGCAGCCGCTCGGCCGAGGGCGGGGTCTGTCCCAGCGCGACCATCCGGGTCCACCTCCCGCGGGCCGATACCCGGATCTCCGCCCGATATGCCCCGCGACACGTCGTGCGGTGAGCCGGGCGGTCAGCCGGTGATCGTCCGCCGGGGGCGACCGCCGCCGCGCATCCGCTGCCGGGGCGGTGGGGCGGCCGGCTTGGGCCGCTTGAGGTGGTAGCGGTGCAGCTCGTTGTTGCCGGGCAGGGACGGGTCCTCGCTCATGGCCACCAGCTCCCAGCCCTGGTCGCCGGCCCGGTTCAGGTGGGCCAGCGCGGTGTCGCCGTAGGGCGTCACGTCGACCATGGAGCCGTCCGGGCCGTACCAGACGAAGACGACCTCCCAGCCGATGTCGTTGGTGGCCGCCTGGCGACGGCGGACCAGCAGCGCGTACTCCCACTTGAGCATGGGGTCATTGTCACCCGCCGCGAGCGGGTCGGCACGGATCAATCCTCGGCGATCCGTCCGGCGGCCACCCGCAGCCTCCGGTTGGTCTGCACCGCGTCGAGCATCCGCCGGTCGTGGGTGACCAGCAGCAGCGTGCCCGGGTAGTTGGCCAGGGCGGACTCCAGCTGCTCGATGGCCGGCAGGTCCAGGTGGTTCGTCGGCTCGTCCAGCACCAGCAGGTTCACCCCGCGCCCCTGGAGCAGCGCCAACGCCGCCCGGGTCCGCTCGCCCGGGGACAGGGTCGCCGCCGGGCGCAGCACGTGCGCCGCGCGCAGGCCGAACTTGGCCAGCAGCGTCCGCGCGTCCGCCGGCGACAGGTCCGGCACGGCGGCGCGGAACGCGTCGATCAGGGGCGCGTCGCCGAGGAAGAGCCCCCGGGCCTGGTCCACCTCGCCGACCACCACGCCCGGGCCGAGCGCGGCGTGCCCCTCGTCGAGGGGCAGCCGGCCCAGCAGGGCGGCCAGCAGCGTGGACTTGCCGGAGCCGTTCGCCCCGGTCACCGCCACCCGGTCCGCCCAGTCGACCTGGAGGGTCACCGGGCCGAGGGTGAAGCCGCCCCGGCGTACGACGGCGTCGCGCAGCGAGGCCACGACGGCGCCGGCGCGGGGCGCGGCGGCGATCTCCATCCGCAGCTCCCACTCCTTGCGCGGCTCCTCGACCACCTCCAGCCGCTCGATCAACCGCTCGGTCTGCTTGGCCTTGGCCGCCTGCTTCTCGGTCGACTCCGAACGGAACTTGCGGCCGATCTTGTCGTTGTCGGTGGCCTTGCGGCGGGCGTTCTTCACGCCCTTCTCCATCCAGGCCCGTTGCGTGCGGGCGCGCGCCTCCAGCGCGGCCCGGGTGTCGGCGTACTCCTCGTACTCCTCGCGGGCGTGCCGGCGGGCGACCTCGCGCTCCTCCAGGTAGGCCGCGTAGCCGCCGCCGTAGTGCCGGATCTGCTGCTGGTGCAGGTCCAGCTCCAGCACCCGGGTCACCGTGCGGGTGAGGAACTCGCGGTCGTGGCTGACCAGCACGGTGCCGGCGCGCAGCCCGGTGACGAACTCCTCCAGCCGCTCCAGGCCGGCCAGGTCCAGGTCGTTGGTCGGCTCGTCGAGCAGGAAGACGTCGTAGCGGCTGAGCAGCAGCGAGGCCAGCCCGGCGCGGGCGGCCTGGCCGCCGGAGAGACCGGTCATCGGGTGGTCCAGGTCGACCGTGAGGCCCAGTTCGGCGGCGACCTGTTCGGCACGCTCCTCCAGGTCCGCCCCGCCCAGGCCGAGCCAGCGCTCCAGCGCCTCGGCGTAGTCGTCGTCCGCGCCGGGCGCGCCGTCGGTGAGCGCCGCGGTCGCCGCGTCCAGCGCGGCCTGCGCGGCGGTGACCCCGGTGCGCCGGGCGAGGAAGTCGCGGACGGTCTCGCCGGCGCGCCGCTCCGGCTCCTGCGGCAGGTGCCCGACGCTCGCCGTGGGCGGGCTGAGCGCGATGCCCCCGGCCTCCACCGGCAGCAACCCGGCGAGGGTACGCAGCAGCGTCGACTTGCCCGCCCCGTTCGGCCCGACCAGCCCCACCACGTCCCCGGGGGCGACCACCAGGTCCAGCCCGGAGAACAGCGCCCGGTCCCCGTGCCCCGCGGCCAGCCCCTTGACGATCATCGTCGCGCTCATCAACCGCGACCCTATCCCGCCCCCGACCCCTGCCCACCCGCTCGCCCTCCCCGCCCCCACCGCCTCCGCGATCTTGCGCTTCGTGCCCGGGCGAGTGGGGCGAAAGCCGCGCACGTGGGGCCGAAAGTGCAAGATCGCGAACCGGGCTCGGGAGGCGCACGGCACACTGCTCAGGTGGTGACCACTCTGGCGATCGACTGTGGCGGCGGCGGGATCAAGGGTTCCGTGCTGGACGAGGCGGGCACGATGCGCGCCCGGCCGCTGCGGGTGCCCACGCCGTACCCGCTGCCGCCGGCCCTGTTCGTCAAGACGCTGCTCGACCTGGGCGGCCGGCTGCCCGCGGCGGACCGGCTGACCGTCGGCATGCCG
Source organism: Micromonospora sp. NPDC002717 (assembly GCF_040295705.1). Classification (NCBI taxonomy): domain Bacteria; kingdom Bacillati; phylum Actinomycetota; class Actinomycetes; order Micromonosporales; family Micromonosporaceae; genus Micromonospora; species Micromonospora sp. NPDC002717. Next base: position 218,646 of record NZ_JBEOVW010000009.1, read on the forward strand.
GGGATGATCCGGCACGGCGTGGTGGTCGCCACCCCGCACTACGTGACCCGCTCCGGGCCCCGGTCGAAGGCCGACCCGGGCCTGGTCGCGGAGTGGTCCGGGTACGACGCGCGGACCGCGCTCGCCGAGGCGTTCGGCGTGCCGGCCCTGGTGCTCAACGACGCCGAGGTGCACGGCGCAGGGGTGGTCGCCGGGACCGGCTGCGAGCTGGTGCTGACCCTCGGCACCGGGCTGGGCAGCGCGCTCTTCGACGGCGGGGTGCTCGCCCCGCACCTGGAGCTGTCCCACGCCCCGGTGCGCTGGGGCACCACCTACGACACGTACGTGGGGGAGCCGGAGCGGCGCCGGCTCGGGGACGCGTTCTGGTCCCGTCGGATCCGACAGGTCGTGGACGGGCTGCGCCCGGTGTTCCGCTGGGACCGGCTCTACCTGGGCGGCGGCAACTCGCGGCTGATCCGGCCCGAGCAGCTCGCCCGGATGGGCGACGACGTGGTGGTGGTGCCCAACACGGCGGGCATCGTCGGCGGCGTACGCGCCTGGGATCTGGTCGCCGGCCGGCACGGCGCCCCCACCTGATCCCGCCCGCGTTCCGCCCGGGAACAGTCGCGGTACGCCGGGTGTTGTGCCAGCGTCGGGAGAAGTGGCGGCGTGACACGAGGGGGTGGGTCGAATGGATCTTCTGGCCGAGTACCGGCGGGCGACCATGTTCTTCGAGGCCGGTGACCCGACCGGAGCGGCCCGGCTGCTCGAACCGATCGTGGCGGCCGAGCCCGACAACTCGTCGGTGCGGCAGCTGCTGGCCCGGGCGTACTTCCAGTCGGCCCAGCTCAGCCGGGCCGAGGAGCAGCTCCGCGAGCTGGTCGACCGCGACCCCAGCGACCACTACGCCCACCACGTGCTGGGCCGGACGCTGGAGCGGCTGAACCGGCACACCGACGCGCTGCGGCACCTGCGCATCGCGGCGGCGATGCACAGCGGCAACGACGACTACCGCACCGCCCTGGACCGGGTGCAGGCCCGGGTCGCGGGCGGTCGCTGACGGCGGACGACCCGACGCCCGGGGAAGTGGGCGCACGGACGGGGCAGCTCGACAGGGCTGCCCCGTCCGTACGGTCGTCACCGGGTGCAGCGCAACGCCGGGCGCCGCCCGTTCCACCCGTGCGGGGGGTGGGGCGGAGCGCGCCGGGCGGCCTACCATCGGCGGCATGGGACGTGACCTGCCGGTGGCTGCGCGATGAAGCTGAAGCTGGACCTGCACGACATCTTCAACAAGGGTCACGACATCGACCGGGCCCTGCGCGGGATCATGGACGAGGCGGTGGCGAAGAAGGCCACCCTGGTCGAGATCATCCCCGGCAAGGGCTCCGGCCAGCTCAAGAAGCGGGTGCTGCGCTTCCTCGACCAGAAGGACGTCAAGCAGCTCTACCACCGCGTCGAGAAGGACTCGAAGAACTTCGGTCGTCTCTTCGTCCACTTCCGCTGGAAGTAAGAGCCCCAGCCTTCCGACCTGCCACGCGATCCCCGACACGGCCTCTGAGCTGCTGAAACGCCTTCCGTCGGTTTCCGCCGTCTTCCGTCACTGCTCGCGCTCGGTTGTGCCGGATCTGTGCCCGGCCGTTCGACGAGGACTTGACCGCGCCGGTTCGATGCGCACAAGTCGGGCTCCCTCGGCCGCTTGTGCTGCGCCTGGTCCTCGTGTCCAGCCTGGCGGTCCGGTCCAGTCGTTCGTCCGCGCTCGCCGCCCTGACCGCTCCCCGGCGGCTGACGCCTCGTTTACAGCTCTGTTCGGAGCGTCCGTCCTCATCCGGAAGGACTATCGCCTCGAACGACGGCCCGTCGCCGTCCTCCTTAGCGCATCCCTGTTCTGCACGGTTGCTGTCAGCGCTGCTGTCATCCGCAGTTCCGCCTGCACCCACAGCCTCACCGCCTGAGCGGAGGAGCCGCCACCGTCGCCCTGATGCCTACTGGTGTCGTGGGGGCATGGTCCACAGGCGGCTGGTCAATTCCCGACCATCCCGTAACCCTCCGCCGGCTCGTTCGTTGGGCCCTAGGCGTCTTCAAGATCGGACGGGGAAACGGGGGCGGCGGAATCGCATGCGGCAGCCTCATGTGCCACGCGTCACCCCCCGCCCCGGGGTTGCTTGGGACAGCCGACCCCCGCACCCAGTACTATGACTCGGCAGGCGATCGGTTCTAAGGTGTCACCGGGGCGGTGAACGGGCCAGACCGATCAGATGAGAAGGGGGTGGTCCATGGGTAGCCGGGATTCGGCACGACCTGCAGGACGCCACGGGAACGAGGACGGCAACACGGCGCCGGGGACCAGAAGGTCCGGACGCCAGGGGGCGGATCTTCCAGAGAAGCCGAGAAGGCGGCGGCGAAACCGGGATCGGCGGCAGGGCCACCCTCCCCAGCCGAAGCCGGAGAGGTCAGTCCCAGACGTCCCGGATCGGGACACGGTCGGCCGGAAGGCCGGCAAGCTGCGGGCCAAAAGCAAGATCGACGCCCGGCCTGCCAGCCGGACGCCGATCAATGACTCCCCCCGCAGCAAGAGCCGCCGCAGGTCGGGTGGAGGTAGGACTCCCTCCGACCGGAGGAACTTCAGGCGCATGCGTGGGATCGCTGATAACTACATCCCCCGCATCATCAGGTTGCTGATCACCGTCACCGGACTGATCGTCGCGGTCACGGGACTGATCCAGTCCTGCGTCTAGCTCCTCAGTAACCGCAAGATACCAAGAGGCCGCGTGCAGTAACTGTCGCTCACCTGACAGTGATGTTACTGCACGCGGCCTCTCCGCGTGGACCATCCGTCCCGGCCAACACGCATTTTGGCTGGCTAGAGGCGTGAAGAGTCCTTGCATAACAGCTCGGCAACGTTCGAAAACCGCTCCTTCACTTGAGCTTCAGCTCGTGGAGGAGTCGGTCATCTATGTGAATATAAGCGGACCGTCAGCTTGGAGGTGCGCGACGTGGCCAGGCTTTGGACCTACTTTGGTCATTCTGGCGGGCCACGAGAGGACGGCGCCTTCTTCGAAGAGCTGTATGCCATGGACGACACGGCGGTCGCGACGATCCGCAGCATGATCCACAGACACTCGACGAACGAACTCCTGCCGTCCGAAGATCTTGGCCTACTCGAAGGCTCCCCCATCAGGGCACTTGTACACCTTCCGCTACGGCCGCCCTACGGGGTCCTATACGCTGCAATGCCAGGTAGGCGCAACCTGTTCGTCGCCCTACGTCCGTTTGTATGCGAAAAGGGTAAGGTTGCACCATCCGAACAATCGCTAGCTGAGCAACGTTTCGATCGAGCCCAGGAGGGTTGACAGCACGTACGAGGGAAGTAGGGGGTGTGGATAATCTCCCACGCCACCTATAGCCAAGTCCGATCAGGTCTGTCAGTATCGGTCCCAACCGATCGCTCCCGGCGTAGCGAGTGATCGATCGGATCTAGAGGAGGGAGAAGTCGTCGTGACCGCAGACCCGGCACAGTCAGCTATCCGTGGCACGCAAGACGGCCCCCGTGGTTCATCGCCACCGCGTGACCCCTCTGCGAAGCCTTCGGCGGCTAGCCGAGAGCACGCTATCGATTCCCAAAGTCACGACATTACGGCGAGAGCAAGACTGACATTGGCTCTCGTAAAAAGGCGAATGAAGCGGGGAATTAGCCAGCGCCGCGTTGCCGCCCGCATGCACACGACCCAGTCGGCCGTCTCGGACCTCGAAAAGGGGCTTGTAGACCCGCGCCTGTCGACCCTGCAAAGATATGCGAGGGCGATTGACTGCCGGTTGGATTTCTCCGTAGTGGAAGATGATGGGCAACAGCTCGACTCTCACGTCTGGACTTCCACCGTCATCTTCACTTCCTGGAAGAACCGGTCACTGCCATATAAAGTAGATAGTGTGAGCGTAACCAGGAAGCCGGCTAAAGTGTTGGAGCGTGCGCTAAGGGACGGGCGACCCCAACAGCATTATCCAGCCTTAACGCACAGTCGGAATCCTTACGTCCGGGAGACCCGGGTTACGGAGACCCCTGACGCCTTCTTGAGTTCGGTAAGACGTGGCTGAAGATACATTGAGTGCCAAGCAAATCTCAGATCGCATTGCTGGTTCAATCTCGCTTATCGATCTGCGACTAAGGCATGTGAAAGCTAACCTGTTCCTGCTTGCGCCAGAACCGGAACTAGAAATCTGGCCGACAGTAGAGCCATCAATGACGCGCCTCTCCGACTTGGTTGTCTATGACACAAAGTATGTCATCCAAGCCCAGGATTCACGGCAGCGACCGGCGGTGGAAGCGGAGGTTACTTTTACGCTGATCTTCCAACTTGCCGATCAGAGCATTTCGTCTGAAGACCTCGCAGCATTCGGCGCAGTTGGCGCATTATCTGTCGCCCATCCTTATGTCCGCGAATTAATCCATAGCTTGACGGCCCGGATGGGAATACCTCCGCTTCTGCTCGAAGTGATGCCCCCAGAGTCGGAGCTCGCCTCCACCTGAGGGCACCGCCTCGCTTGGCCGAATCATCTGCGATGCGCCTTGGCTACCTCCGTGGCGACTCGTCGGGCCCACACTGGTCGCCGTCCGGGCCACACCTGGTGCCACTAGCCCAGTCGCGCGTGGATAGCGCTCGGCAGGCCTAGTCCTGCCCAAATTCTGCATCTTGATCGTACTTATCAAGGCCCTTGTAGTTCAACGGATCCGATCTGTGAATTTCAAGAGGCAGTCTATCGTTTTCCACTTCCTCGGGGGTCACCGAGACGGGATCGCCGTTATTGACTCGCCGCCAGCGACGACCGTTCGCATCAGTGAAACGCAGCTCAAAGATCAGAGCCTCGCGGCGAAGAGCTTGTGCGCTCACCACCCTAGGGGTATCGAACGCCGTGCTAACACGCCGCACTCTATCTGTCGGGAAACCCCTCATTATTCCGCTCTCCGAAGGAACGGGGGGAGGATCGGGTAGGAAGAGTTCGAACGTCTCCTTAGCCAATAATAGAGGGTCGTCCGAAATTTTGATTTCCGCGACGACATCGCGAGCCGGGACGGTGCCCGTGTTATGGACCGAAACCGATAGATAGGCAAGCAGGACCTGACCCTTGCCGATTTTCTTATCTACGACGGTGACCTGCGGCTTACCGGTCATGATGAATCGCGCGAGCGTCTTACGCTCATCGTCGCGCTGAGCGGCAAGCTCCGCCCGGTCTTCAGCAGCCGATTTGCGTTCCTCAGCAGCCTCCGCGCGCGCCCGGCGAGCCTCTCCCATCTCATGAATTAGCAATAATGCAGTGAGGGCGGCCGCGATGATTGCGCTGATGACACCGATTACACTTCCCCAACCTTGCATCCAGTCGGTAACTTTAGGGCGCTCAGCGCCGGGAGGCGCTTCATACGCTACCGACAGGGTCGAGAGCCCAAGCGTGATAGCACCAATACCAAATATCCCGCATCCAGCTAGGATGATCCATCTGCTCGAAAAGCGCACGATGGCATTCTCGCGGAGAGACGCCGAGAATTCCATCCCGTCTGCCGTCGACCCGCCCTCTTGGGGAGCGGGCCGCCGCCCGGCCCGCCACGTCAAGCGGACCTTGACGCCCGTACGGACGCTGGCGGGTCGGGCGGTGGTCTGCTCGGCTTGCCCGGGTCGATGCCAGACCGGGATGGCCTACCGCAACCACCCACGGGCCGTGACCCGCCGGCGGCGCCCCGGCCATCCTGGAGCCGGAGCGCCCCCGCCGGAGGCGCACTGACCGCGACCCCGCGACCTCCGCCCGTTCGCCGACGCGGTCGGCGTGCGCTCCCCTACGCCGCGCGGGCTCGTGGCCGCGCGGCCCGGCCGGCTGCCGGCCCACCACCCACCGGGTCAACGGCCTGTCGTTCGGCGGCGGCCCACCGGGCTACCCGCTCTCCGCGCCAGCCGCCGGGCATCAGGCGTGACGGCCGCAGAGCGCCAGCGGCAGCGGCCGGCGCGCGCCCAGGCGGCGGCGCGTGCGGCCCGTCAAGGGCCGCCTTGAAGACGTACAGAAAGTTTGAACCACATCGCCGGCAGCCGGCTGTCCGACTCCGGGTGATGCGTGACGTCGTGGCCTCGGCTGATTAGTTACATGGTCACAACACCCATGTCTACCAGCAGGATCAATCCGACTTGCTCATGATTCCCGTTGATTCACGCCACGGACGCGCGCAACGGATCCGTCGGGTCGATCGCGGCGTCGTCGAATCGCTGTTCCAGAGCCTCGGTGTCGTGCTGCTGACGGAACGCCTTCTCGGCTGCGGTGATCGGCAACAACCACAAGAGCCGGGCATGCCCAGTTGGCAACTCGCATACCTCCAGATCTGGGCCGTGCAGATAGGGCAAGCTGACGAGCAGGTGATCACACGCCGAGCCGGGCAGCCAAGGGTCGCCAATCGGCATCGTGTGCCAGTGGTCGAGGCGATGGGTCGCGTGGTAGTAGGCAACCATCGCGACCAGATCGACCACGGCCGCCTCCCGCCGTTTCGACGTCATCACGAACTCGATCCCGTGCCCGTCCTGGTTGACCGCCGACCAACAGCCAGCGGTGACATATGCCCAGGCGCTGCTGCGGGGTCCTGGACCGACGACCATGATGCGGAAGTCGGGCACGGCCCTGCGACGGCCGAACCCAAGGTCGTAATCGACAATCTCCACGTCATGCCCAGCGAAGAAGGCCCGCACGTGAGCCTCGGTCGCCTCCACAACCGCCAGCCGTTGCCGCCTCGGTGTCACCGCACCCTTTTCCTTGCCTCAAGTCCCGGCATGGTCAGCATCATTTGATCATGTCGACCATCATCCGACGCCGTTCCGTCAAGCATCATGGGAGACCAAGCATCGCCGGCAGGCGGCCGGCCTCAGATCGGAGGCTGTGTCGCTGCGTCGCCGCCCTGCTCGCGCCACTGGCCGCCGTCGGCCTGGACGAGACGCCGGACCATCGAGCGGGCGTCGTCCTCGGTGTCGAACTGCCACCGGAGCACCTTGCCCGTCTCCGAGTCGCCGGCCCTGGCCACGACGTGCCAGCGGACCTCGCGGGCTAGCCACACATCACGGCGGGTCAGCCTTCCCCACACCCCGTTCCACCAGCGCCCGACCAGTTCCCGTGCCACGCGGTGATCGTACATACGTACGAGACCGCTCGGTTCATGTCCGGCCTGATAGACGACTGCGCCCCGATCGGACCCTCCGTAGGCTGACCGCATGTCCGCCCTCATCGACACCGCTCGGGATATTGCGCGTCGCCAGCTAGAGGCGGTGTTGCCCCGCCGCTGGAGTCACGTCCAGGCCGTGGCCGCCAAGGCTCATCGTGTCTGTGCGGCCGTTCGTGAGGAGGACCGCGATGTGTTGGTCGCATCCGCGTGGCTGCACGACGTCGGCTACAGCCCGGACCTGGTCGACACCGGCTTCCACTCTCTGGACGGCGGACGATGGCTCAGGCGGGAGCACTTCGATGAGCGGATCGCGGCCCTGGTGGCGCACCACTCGTGTGCGTGGCTTGAAGCCGAAGAACGCGGGCTAGACGAGGCGTTGGCTGAGGAGTTTCCGCGGGAAGAAGGGGCTGTCGCTGACGCTCTCTGCTTCTCTGACATGACCACCGGACCGGACGGCCAGGACTTCGAGGTGCTGGAGAGGCTGGCTGAGATCCGGTCACGATACGGGCCAGAACACCTTGTTACCCGCTTCATCATCCGAGCGGAGCCAGAGATGGTGGCGGCTGTGCAACGCACGCAGTTGCGCCTTGGCGGCCGGGTGCCTCAGCCGATGTAGGGCTCTCGGCGGTCCTCGTAGCCGTGCTGGATGCGCAACAGTGTTGACGGGTGAATCGGAAGCTCCGGCAGCTCGTCACGGCTAAGCCATCGCACGTCGGATGACTCGTCGCTCGTTGCCAGCCTTCCGCCCCGAGGCTCTGCCCGGAAGCAGAGCGAGAACTGTTGGCGGACCTCGCCGTTGGAGTACTCGATGACGTGGCCGGGGTCGGAGTAGACACCGACAAGCCCCACGACTTCAACGTCGATGCCGGTCTCCTCCCGGGTCTCTCTGATCACCGTCTGCGTCACGGTCTCCCCGATCTCCTGACCGCCGCCAGGCAGGGACCAGAGGCCGTTGTCCGTGCGGTGAATCAGCAGTACGCGGCCACGGTCATCTCGCGCGAACACGGAGACGGCCACGACGATGCTGTTGGCCCTCGGCGCGTTCGGGTCGTGATAGTGCTCAGTCCTCGCCACAGGATCTAGGCTGCCACCTCGGTCTGCCCCAGCGGATACGAGGACAACAAGACCCGGTCGAAGCTGTCGGCGTAGGTCCTGAACAGATCGCCACCGGATAGCCGACGCAGGTGCATCACGGGGGCATGCGGCGCCGGGATCCCGAGGACATGCGTGTTGACCATCATCTCGTCGTCGAATCGGTAGATCGAGTTGTACAGGGTGGTCCCGTGGTACTTCACCTCAACACCTGGGGTGCCGTCGAGGCGGTCGTAGTACTGCATGACCTGCCGAATCTTGGCTGCCATGACACCAGGTGCACCCTCCTCGACACTCCTTCGCTCAATGGCTGGCTGCGCGGGATCGCCCAGCAGAATTTTCACTGCCACTCCATCGAGTGCCTTTTGTCTCAGGGTGTCGATTAGGCCGGGGTCCTGCTCGACGAGGAAGAGGCCCGCGTACGCGAGCACGTCGATCCGCTCTTCCGCCCTGTCGATGAGTCGACGCCAGACGTCGTAGGGCACCGACGACCTACGCGAGTAGAGCTGGACGACCTCGTTCTGACCGAGCCGCGACGCCTTCTCGGGCGTCACCGCGTTCGGCCACAGGTAGGACTCGCTCTCACGCACGACGGCGGCGATGGCATGCCGGTGACGCGGGTACGGCGTCCGGTCCTGGGTGATCCAGCGCTCCACCGTCTTCGGGTCAACCCCGATCTTCTCGGCGACGACGGCCGGCGTCATGCCGTTCCGAAGGATGGCGTCGCGCAGTCGGTCGTTCGGCATTGGAGCCTCCCCCTGGGACGACTAGGACGCATTCACGATAACGAAGACGTCCCTAGTTGTCCACGGTGTCGGGTGGCTCGTCCCGTCGATTTCGAGAGCCTTACTGGCAGAGGTCACGAGCAAGAGTCCACCGGGGACACGCTCAAGCTGACCCAAGACACAGGAGGTCTGTTGTGAAGCTGTACGTGGACACCCAGAGCAAGCAGGTCCAGGTGACGAAGGACCCGGAGCCGAAGAACGACCAGAACGGTAACCAGCGGTCGGAGAAGAACACTGGCCGGCTCATGTGGTCGACCCAGGTCTTCGTTCTCGACGAGACCGGCGGCGAGATCATCACCATCACCACGGCGGGTGAGAAGCCGGGCGTGACGGTGGGTCAGCTCGTCGCTGTCGAGCAGTTGGAGGCCATTCCGTGGGCGACCAACGGGCGTAACGGCGTCGCGTTCCGCGCCATCTCGCTGAAGCCGAAGGCTGGTAACTCGGCGGCTAAGTAGGTCCTTTGCTCACCGTGCTGTGTGAGCTTCTGGTGTCTGACGAAGCGGCCTGAGGTCCGCTGATCCGGTCCTCTGACAGGTCCGGGAGTGGTTCTGGCTCCTACGCTCCCGGCCCTGGCAACCCACGGTTGCCGTCCCATTAGTGGCGCGGGGCCGGTACTGGCCCTGTGCCTGCCGGCCTCGCTGCCGGTTCTTCCCCTGTTTCCTCGGCCGGCTGGCCGATTCACGAGGAGGAACACCATGTTCCGTTACTACGTCTCGTTCAGTCACGAGACCCCGACTGGTTTCGGGATTCTCGCCATGGACATGTCCATGGACAAGCGCATCACCGACGCGGATGACGTCACTGTTCTCCGCGACCTGTTCATCAAGCAGGGTTACGTCAACCCTGTCGTTCTCGGTTTCTCGCCGTACGCGCAGCCGAGGACCACCACCAGCAACAGCTGATCAATCGCACGAAAAAGCGTGGGGTCGGTACTGGCTCCTACACCTGCCGACCCCACGCCCTGCAACCCATCCAGCCCATTGCTTGGGAGGACGTGTCATGTCCAAGTCTAGTCCTCGTCGGTCCTTCGGCCGGAAGTCTGCCGGCACGATCACGGTCATTGAGGCCAAGGTCCACCGGTCCTCGGCCCGTAACGCCCGGTTGGCGTTCATCCTGACGGCGGTCATCGTCGGCCTTCTCGCGGCCGTGGTGGCCGCTTCTTACATGCACCCGATTCTCGCCCTGTTCGTCGGCGTCCTCGTCGGCGTTCCTTTGGGTGGTATCGCGTGGGTGCTGGTTCGTGTGTGGCCGGTGCTGCGGCTGCTGTGGTGGTGGACCCCGGAAATCGGGATCACCACGTTTCTCGGTGCGGGCTGGGTTCAGCTCGCCAACCACACCCCGACCGTGGTGACTCTCGCGGTCGTGGTCCTGGTCGTGGGCGTCCCCGCCGCCGTCCCGGTGCTGCGCCGCCAGGTGGTGGCGTGGACGTGGTGCCTGATCGTGCGGCACCGGCTGCGCGTGTGTTTCGCGCAGTTCATCATCGCTAACCAGTCCGGCAGCCTGCCACTGATTCTGTGGGCCAAGCCCACCCCGGTCGGTGAGCGGGTCTGGGTCTACCTTCGGCCCGGCCTGTCCCTGGCCGACCTAGAGGGGCGTCTCGACCGCATCGCGGTCGCCTGCCACGCCTCCACCGCCCTGGTCGAGCGGGCCTCGGACGGCAACGCCGCGTATCTGCGGTTCGACATCAAGCGCCGCGAGGTGCTCACCGCGACGGTGGGCTCCCCGCTGCTCGACGTCATTAACCCGACCACCCCGGGAGCGGACCGGCCTTCGCCTGCCGCACCGACGGCACTGGACCTGCCCGACGTCGACGTTCCCACGGTCACCCTGCCGGCGCAGAAGAGGCCGGCCACCTCGGCCAACGGCAGTAAGCCCGCGGCGTCCTCGTCCTCCGCTGCTGAGGACGACGTCTCCGACTGGATCTAACCCCCCACACCCAAAACCGGATGCGAGGAGCTGTCTTCGGCTCGTTCGTGTGGCTCCTCGCGCCCACCAAGCCCAAGGAGGGCACACCATGACCACCACGGCACCCGCCCCCGCTGCGGGGGTTCCGGTGGGGCCTGGCCTGTCGATGTTCGACCCCATCTTCGTGGGCATCGACGAGTTCGGTCAGCCCGTCTACATCACCCTCGCCTACCGCAACCTCCTCGCCGGCGGCGAACCCGGCGGAGGCAAGTCCGGTCTGCTCAACTGCATCGCCGCCCACGCGGCCCTCTCCGTCGACTCCCGCCTGGTCCTGCTCGACGGCAAGCTCGTCGAGCTGGGGCAGTGGGAAGACTGCGCGGACGCCTTCATCGGTCCCGACATCACCGAAGCCCTGACCGTCCTGCGGCGGCTCCAGGTCGTGATGAACAACCGCTACGCCTGGCTGCGCGCCCACGGGCGCCGCAAGCTCACCGCCCTCGACAACCTGACGGTCATCACCGTCCTCGTCGACGAAATCGCCTTCTACTCCGCCACCGTCGGATCGAAGCAGGAACAGGAAGAGTTCGTGGCGCTCCTGCGTGACCTCGTCGCCCGGGGCCGCGCCGCCGGCATCCCGGTCGTCGCCGCCACCCAGCGGCCGTCCTTCGACATCATCCCCACCAGCCTGCGGGACCTGTTCGGCTACCGGGCCGCGTTCCGCTGCACCACCCCCAACAGCTCGAACATCGTGCTCGGGCACGGCTGGGCCGAGCAGGGCTACTCCGCCACCGACATCCAGCCCACCAACCAGGGCGCGGCCTACCTCATCGCCGAAGGCGGTGTCCCCCGCCGCATCAAGGTCGCCTACCTCACCGACGGCCAGATCGCCGGCATCGCCGACTACGCCGCCTGGATCCGCCGACCCAACCGGCTCACCACCCCCGCCACCGCGGCAGACCTGGGGGTGGCGGCATGACCACCCGCGAACGCGCCTACGCCAAGGCGAACAACCAGCGGGCCGCCCAATACACCGAAATGTGGATCGTCGGCAGTCCCGAGGACCTGGCCGTGATGATCCAGGCCGCCTCCCGCACGGGCCGGCTCGTCTACGTCTCCGCACCCCACCAGATGGGCGGCGACGACACCCGCCACCGCCGCTACCTGCGGCTCCGCTCCAACTGATCGGCCGACAGGACCGGACCACGCCTGGCAGCAAATGCCGGTCCTGCCGACCACCAACCAACAGCCCTACCGAAAGGACGTGGCTGCCATGAAGGCTACCCACAACCCACCCACCGCAGTAGCGGTCACACCTGCTGACCTGCTGCGGATGGCTGCCCTCTACCTGCGCCGGCACGGCTGGCACCAGGGCACCTACTACGCCAAGAACACCGACACCCTCACCCCGCCGGCCTGCGCCGTCGGGGCCATCGGCATGGCCGCCGCCGGCCGTCCTCTCCTTCACCCGGTCATGCTCACTCAGGCCGACGAGGGCACCTACCACCGCGCCATCGCCGCGCTCGTCGACTACCTCGACGACTACGCGCCGGTCTTCCACGTCGACGAAGACGGCTACCTGCTCGACGAGCACACCTCCCCGTACTCGTGGAACGACGACCCGGCCCGCACCGCCGAGCAGGTCATCACCGCCCTCCTGGCGGCTGCTGACGAGTGGGACCGCCTCCACACCCAGGGAGGCGAGAACCGATGAACACCGTCAAGAAGTCCTTGACGCCTGTCCGTCCGGTGCAGCGGCGTCGGGAGGTCGTCGAGAACGACGAGTTCGCCGCCTTCGCCCGGCGCATCATCCGCGCCCACGGCCGCCGCGTCGCCACTGGCGATGTTGAAGCCCTCCGCGACCTCACCGCCCTGTCGGCGGTCATTGATCAGGCCATCACTGAGGCCGTGGTCGGGCTGCGGGCCTTTGGCTACTCCTGGGCCGAGATCGGCTCCCGTCTCGGCATCTCCCGGCAGGCCGCCCAGCAGCGCTGGGGAGGTCAGTCATGACCACCCTCGCTGAGGCCCCCATCGGTCTGGCGGTCGAGTTCTACGACCCGTCCGGCACCCGCTACGGGTTCCCCACCTTCCCCTACCTCACCGCACCCGCCGGCCTGGCTACCCGCCGGCAACTGCGCGCTGCCGGCCTCCGACCCGGAGGACACGACCCAGTCGCGCAAATCCTGTGGCGGCGCGGCAAGCGCGTCGCCTACCTCTACCGCCTCGACCTCGCCCAACCAAAGCGCACCGCCACCCCCGCGCAGCGGGAGGCCATCGCCAAAGCGCTCCGCGCCCGCCGGACCTGCCGCGTCTGCGGGCTCGTGCAGCCCTACTACATCCCCCGCCGTACCGGCGGCTGCCTCGACTGCATCCCTGGAGGTGCCTGATGACCACCACGACCGTCAACGCTGCCGCCGAGCAGCGCATGACTCCCGACGACTACGCCGTCACCACCATCGCCGCTGACTTCGCCGACCACGGCCAGGCGGCCCACCGGGCGTTCCTCGCCGGCTACTACGCCGAGTCGATCCGCCTCATCCACCAAGCCCACCTCACCGACTGCACCGTCGCCGAAGGCGACGTCTGCCCCACCTGCAACGCGATCCGAGGAGGCATGGTCGGTCTGCTCGCCGCGCAGCGCACCGACACCACCGGCCGAGGTGACCGGCCGTGACCCGCGCTGACCACACCACCGGCACCCGCGTCGAGGGCGTCGTCCTGGTTCTTATCCTCCTCACCGTCGCCGGCTTCGCCGGAGCCGCCTCCTTCACCCACGTCAAGGACTGGACCCTCACCAACTCGCCGGCCGGCACCGGGGCTTGGTTCGGCTGGGCCAACGCCGTCATCTCCGAACTCGTCCCCATCGCGGCCCTGCTCACCATCCGCCGACGCCGCCGCACGGGTGCGCCGATCGGCTACCCGCTGTTCCTGCTCATCGCCGCCGCCGGCCTCTCCCTCGCCGCACAACTCGCTGTCGCCAAGCCCGGCCCGTCCGGGTGGCTCCTGTCCGCCGTCCCCGCTCTCGCCTTCATGGCTCTGGTGAAACTCGTCCTCGCCCCGACGCCGGCCCGGTCGGAGGACACCACGCCGGCCGTCGAGCCGGTCGAGCCGATCCGCGTCCAGGTGGCCGAGCAGGTCACCACCGAACCGCCGGCTGCCATCACGCCCGCACCCGAACCGACCCCGACCCCGGCCGCCGAGCCGGCCCCGGCTGTTGAGCCGGAACCCGTCACCGCCCCGGCCCCTGAGCCGGTCGACGTCCCTGCCCACCTGCTGCCCATGGCGCGGTTCGCCGCCGTGCAGCACGAACAGGCCACCGGAGCACCCATCACCCCCGCCGAGCTGGCCGACCGGCTCGACGTCGCCCCGGCCGTCGCCGGGCAGCTCCTCGCCATCGCCCGAGGTGCCCGATGACCATCCACCTCGTCGACATCGAACACATCACCCACACCTGCCCCGCCAACCCTGACGGGCACCCGTACGACACCCGCCGCACACTCGTCGACGTCACCCCCGGCGGCCCCTGCCGCACACCGGTCACCATCCGCTGCGGCAACACCACCACCCAGATTCCCTGCCACCGGCACGAGCCGGCCAAGCGCCAATGCGGCGCCTGCCGGGTCATCGTCACCGAACGCACCATCACCACCCGCACCCCTGGGGTGTCGGCTTGATGGCGTCGACGCTGGACCTCACACCCCGTGCCTCGGCCCGGGGTGTGGGCTCGAACGCCGACGTCCCGCCCGTCTACGGCTACACCGCCGCCGGGTCCGCCTTCGAACGCGCCACCCGGCCGGACTACTTCGGCTGGCTGGAACACGTCCGCGCCGCCGCCGGCTGCACCCGCCCCATCCGCCTCGCCGGCCAACTCCTCACCGTCGAGCAGAGCACCGGCCGGGTCCTGGACCAGCGGCACACCGACGGAATGCCCGACGCCGCGATCTACACCGCCTGCGGCAACCGCCGCGCCACCGTCTGCCCCTCCTGCGCCCACACGTATCAACGCGACGCGTTCCAGCTCCTGCGCGCCGGCCTCGTCGGCGGCAAAGGCGTCCCCGAAACCGTCGCCACGCATCCAGCCGTGTTCGCCACCTTTACCGCACCGTCCTTCGGGCCGGTCCACGCCCGGGTGGTCAAGCGGCACACCTGCGGCAACCGCAAGCGCTGCGACTGCCGTGCCGAACCGTGCCACGCCCGCCGCGACGTCGGCGTCTGCGCACACGGTCGCCCCGCCGTCTGCTGGGCGCGCCACGAAACGGGTGACGCCGTTCTCGGCCGGCCGCTGTGTCTGGACTGCTACGACCACGACCACCAGGTCGTCTGGAACCTCTACTCCGGGGAACTGTGGCACCGCACCAAGCAAGCCGCGCAACGCCACCTCGCCAAGCTCGCCCGCCGCCGCGGCATCCCCCGAGTCGAGGTCGTCACCGCCTCCGGCAACACCCGCAAGGTCCCACCGGTCCGGCTCTCGCCCGGGAAGGTCGCCGAACTCCAGGCGCGGGGAGCGGTCCACTTCCACGGCATCGCCCGCCTCGACGGCGTCGACCCGGCCGACCCCGACGCGATCGTCCCCCCGCCAGCCGGGTTCACCGTCGCCGATCTCGTCGACGCGCTCCAGCACGCCGCCGCACAGATCACCTTCCACACGCCGGCACACCCCGACCGGCCCGATGGCTGGCCGATCGCCTGGGGCGAGCAGGTCGACCTGCGGCCGATCAGCACCAGCGGCGAAGGTGAGGTCACCGATGGTCTGGTCGCCGGCTACCTTGCCAAGTACGCCACCAAGAGCACCGAGGCCACCGGGCACACCTCCACCCGCCTTACCGCCGACTCGATCGGGGACTACGCCGACCCCGACGGCGACCACACCGCCCGCCTCATCGACGCCTGCTGGCGCATCGGCCGACCCACCCACACCCCCACGCCGCTACTCGACCGGCCCCGCGACCACCGGCCCCGGCCCGGCTTCGTCCAGCCCTGGCAGTGCCCCGACTGCGGCACCCACACCCGCTACGCCGCCTGCCCCGTCTGCGTCGCCGCCCGTCAAGCCAGCCTTGACACCGAACCGGCGAAACCGGTCAGCACCAACCCGTACGCCCGGCTGCGGCGGTGGGCTCACATGCTCGGCTTCGGCGGCCACTTCCTGACCAAGGGCCGCCGCTACTCGGTGACGTTCCGACTCCTGCGCGACAGCCGGGTGAGCTTCCGCCGGCACGAGGGCCAGGTCCACGAGCACCCTGCCGCCGGCGGCCCTCCCGTCGATCACCACGACGACGACGCCACCCTCATCGTCGGCACCCTCACCTTCGCCGGCGTCGGCTGGCACACCACCGGAGACGCCCTCCTCGCCAACACCGCCGCTGCCCTCGCCCGCGAGCGACGAACCACCGGCCGCGAAGAACTCGCCCACGAGCTCGGCACCTCTTCGGTCGGCACCGTGCCGGCTGCCGCGTAATGACCCAGACAATCAGTGAGGAGTAGACGACCAATGGCTAGGCAGGCGATCGAACCGCTGTGGACCGTCGAGGAGGTATCGGCCTACCTTGGCGTGCCCGTCGCCACGCTGTATCAGTGGCGCCACCGTCGCGTCGGCCCGCTCGCGTCTCGTGTCGGGCGGCATCTGCGCTACGACCCCGCCAACGTCCGGGCCTGGCTCATCGAGAGGCAGGCTGCTTGAGATGCCCGTCGATGATCTGTGGTATCTGACCAAGCGTGGTTCGGACGGCAAACGGCTACCCTCCAAGCGGCACGGTCGGGGAAAGCGCTGGAGGGTGCGATACGTGAATGACTCCGGCCAGCCCAAGCAGAAGCTGTTCGAGCGCAGGGCCGACGCAGACCAGTTCGACGTGAACACTCGGGCCGATGTCTTCCGGGGTCAGTACGTCGACCCTGCCGCTGGCAAGGTCACCGTGGCGGCCTACGGCGAGCAGTGGCGCAAGCACCAGTTGCATCGTGACTCGACGGCGGCGCGCGTCGAGATGACCCTTCGCGTGCATGTCGAGCCGATCCTTGGTCGGATGCAGCTTGCGCAGGTGCGCCCGTCGCATCTTCAGGCGTGGGTGAAAGACCGGGCGAAGGTGCTCGCACCATCCTCGCTGCGAGTCGTCTACCACGTGCTGGTCGGTATGTTCGAGGCGGCGACACGTGACCGGATGATCGGCCGTAGCCCGTGTGTCGGCATTCGGTTGCCAGAGATCGAGCGGGCGGAGCGGTTCATTCCCACGCCCGAGCAGGTGCACGCACTCGCTGATGCGTTCAGCGTTAGGCCAGAACCGGGCAAGCCGAGCCGGCAGCGATACGGGGCGCTGGTGTACCTGGCTGCCGGCGCCGGCCTGCGTCAGGGCGAAGCTTGGGGCCTGGAGCTGGAGCACGTCGACTTCCTGCGCCGGGAGATCCGGATCGTCCAGCAGTTGGTCACCCCGCCGGGAAAGTCGCCACGACTCGCGCCACCGAAGACTGCGACCAGTCGGCGGACCGTGGAGATGGGCCAGGTGGTCGCCGATGCGCTCGCCCGGCACATCGAACTATTCCCGCCGGTCGACGTGCACGTTGTCGATGAGACGAATCCGCGTAAGCCTGTGGCTCGCAAGGCGAAGTTGCTGTTCACGAGCGGCCGGGGTAACCCGATCCAGCGAACTGGGTGGGCGTACCCGTGGAGGAAAGCCGTGGAAGCGGTTGATGGCGTACCGGAGGGGTTCGGCTATCACGGGCTGCGCCACTACTTCGCCACACTGTTGATCCACGGCGGAGCGAGCGTGAAGACGGTTCAGATGGCGCTGGGGCATGCAACGCCGATTATCACCCTGAACACGTACGCGGGGGAGTGGCCGGAGGCGATCGACCGAACGCGAAACCTGGTCGACGGGGCTCTATCTGGCGCTCGGATGGCGGTAGGGCAGTGATGGGCCGAGCTGTGCCCAATCTGTTCCCGCGTCCTTGGATTGGCGTTGCGTCGCAGGTCAACGCGCTGGTTGCCTCCGGTTCTCACACTTCCGCTGGAAGTAGTGCCGGGACGCTCCTGCGACTAGAGGGAATAGGTGCGGGCGACGGCCAGCATCTCCGAGCTGTGCGAGCCGACCACCCCGACGTCCGGCGGGCGGGGCCGGAAGCCGGGCAGCGCGTCCAGACCGTCGCTGGCGTCCATCGCGCGCAGCGCCACCTGCCCCGCCTTCGGCGTGACGGTCAGGGTCACCTCGACGCCCTCCGGCGGCGGGGCGTGGAAGACCACGCCGAAGCCCCAGCGGCCGTCCCGGGCCTCCGCCGGCACCGACCGGCCGGCCACCTCCGCGCGCAGCACCGTCGCGGTCGCCGAGTCGACGTGCAGGGTGGCCAGGCGGACCTGGCGCTGCGGCACGAGCCGCAGGCGCAGGGTGCGCTCGGTGCCGGCGGTGGTGTCCGAGAGCACCTCCAGCTTCGGCGCGGGCAGGTTCGCCGCCTGCGCCGGACCGGCGCGCAGCTCGGCGTCACCCAGGCCGGGGAAGTCGGCGACCTCGACGACCCCGTCGACGTAGCCGTCGGTCCACGGCTGCGGGTCCTCCTCGTGGGAGAGCCAGCGGGCCTGCCCGGTGCCGGCGTCGAGGGCGTACATCAGGTGGGTGGGCGCGGGGTGCGCGGCGTCGAAGCGGTCGACGGCGAGCCCGACCCCGGCGAACACCACCGCCGCCAGCGCGGCGGCTGCGGCCGGCAGCGCGCCGAGCCGGCGGGCGCGCAGGGCGACCATGCCCCGCTGGCCGCCGGCCTGCGGGTGCAGGAGGTCGACCACCGGCAGTGCGGCCAGGCCGAGCAGCACCGCGACCAGCGCCGCGACGCCGCCCATCGCCATGCCGAGCGCCGGGAACAGCAGTACGACGGTGGGCAGCAGGACCACCACGGCCACCGCGGCGGCCAGGGTCGCCGCGACCACCGGCCACGGGCCGTCGATCCGCGCGCCCACCGCGACCAGCCCGGCCAGCGCGCCGGCCAGGGCCGGCAGGGTGACCAGGTACGCCCCGCCGGGCACCAGCACGGCGAGCAGCACCCCGAGCAGGGCCAGCCAGCCCAGCGCGCCGATCGCGAGCGCGGCCGGGCCGACCCGGCGGCGGGTCAGCGCGTACCAGGCGAACAGGACGGCGGCGGCGAGCGCCACCACGGCCAGCCGGTACCAGGTGGGCCGGTACGGGTCGAGCAGTTCGGCGTAGCCGGGGCGGACCGCGGTGACCGCCGCCCAGAGCAGTTGGGCGGCGAGCGGGGCGACCACGATCGGTGCCAGCGCCAGCCCGAACCCGGCGGCGAGCCGGCCCCCGGTGACGCGGCCACGACGCCGGGCCAGCCAGCCGAGGGTCACCACGGCGGCGAGCGCGAGCAGCGCCAGCGGCAGGGTCAGCCAGCCGGGGTAGCGGACCAGCCCGCCGGGCACCGGGAAGTAGGTGGCGTCGTGCCCGGACCCCAGCGCCGTCAGGTCGACCCGGCCGAATTCGCGGGCGAGGCCGAGGGCGTTGTCGCCGTGGTGCTGGAGGCTGGCCCGGTCCATGGCCGCCGGGGTGTCCAGCGGGGTGTGGTAGATCGCCCCGCCGTCGATGTACGCCGAGTTCAGCCCGACGAAGTCGGCGTCGAGGAACGCGGTGAAGTCGGTGTCGTTGGGCAGCGCCCGGTAGATCTCCACCGCGAACGACGTGCCGACCGGGTGCGGCGCGCCCCGGCCGAAGGCCTCCACCAGCGCCGCGTTGTTCCGCGAGGTCTCGAACATGATCACCGGGCCGGTGGAGCCGCGCGCCTCCAGGTTGAGCACCACCCCGCCGTCGGCCGCCAGGGGGTGGCCCGACGCGAACGCCGACGCCCCGCACAGGCACGCCTCCTCGGCGTCGGTGAGCACGAAGACGATGTCGTTGCGCGGCCGGGGGCCGGCGGCCAGCGCGCGGGCCACCTCCAGGATCGCCGAGGTGCCGGCGGCGTCGTCGTTGCCGCCGGGCCCGGACTGGACCGAGTCGTAGTGCGCGACGAGGAAGACCCGGCCGGTCGGATCGGTGCCGGGGAGCCGGGCCACCACGTTGCGGACCCGGGCCAGGGTGGCGCCGCCGGCCGCCCCGCTGAGCTGGCCGGCCTCGGGCGCGACGGTGTCCTGCACCTCCGTCTCCAGGCCGAGGCCGCGCAGCACCCCCTCGACGTGGGCGCGGACCTGGTCGTTGGCCGGGCTGCCGGCCACGTGCGTGCGCGCCGCGACGACCTTGACGTGCTCGTACGCCCGGCCCGCGCTGAACTCGCCGGGCGGCGCGTCGGCCGGTCGCGGCGCCGGGGTGCGCAGGTCGAGCAGCGTGCCGGCGCCGACGGCGACGAGCGCGACGAGCGCCGCCGCGGCGGCGGCCAACCGGCGGCGTGGCCGGGCGAGCGCGCGGTCGGCGGCGCGGGTGGTGGGTGCGCCCACGGGGACTCCTCGGGGGTGGGGCCAGGGGTGGCACCAATCCTGCACCGGGGCGGCGCCCGCGGGACTCCCCCGGACGGGCGGGGCAGCGCCCGGGCCGCCCGGCGGGCAGTGATCCGGCCCATGCCCGCGCCTGCGGCGCCCGTCGTGTTGTGTGCGAACGTTGTCTAATACAGGATCAGCAGGGCACTCGGAAGGAGCCCGACATCACCAGCGATCTCCCTCGTCTCGCGGCGGTGACCCGGTCGCACCGGGGGGCCGGCTCGGCCGGTTCTCCTGTCGTGCCGTACCCGCACGGCGGGATGGGGAGGCACCCCAACCTGCCTCCGGGTGAGCGGCTGCGGGTGCTGCTGGTCGAGGACGACGAGGGCGACGCCTTCCTGGTCGGCGAGCTGCTCGCCGAGACCAACTCCATGATCGAGCTGCTGGTGGCGACGAGCCTCAGCGAGGCCCGGCGGCGGGTGGTGGGCGTCGACTGCGTCCTGCTCGACCTCGGCCTGCCCGACGCGCAGGGCCTCGACGGCCTGCGCCAGGTGCTGGAGATGGCCAGCGGCGCCGCGGTCTGCGTGCTGACCGGCCGCTCCGACGAGCACCTCGGCATCGTCGCGGTCGCCGAGGGCGCGCAGGACTACCTGGTCAAGGGCGAGGTCGACGGGGTGCTGCTGACCCGGGCGCTGCGCTACGCGGTGGAGCGCAAGCGGGCCGACGAGAACGCGCGGCGGCTGCGCGAGGTCGAACTGCGCCAGGCCGAGTCCGCCCGCCTCGAACGGGGCCTGCTGCCGCAGCCGCTGATGACGACCGACGAGGTCGCGGTGCACACCTTCTACCGGCCCGGCCGGCACGCCGCCCTGATCGGCGGCGACTTCTTCGACGTGGTGCAGACGAGCCCCGACCGGCTGGAGCTGATCGTCGGCGACGTCTGTGGGCACGGCGTGGACGAGGCGGCGCTCGGCGTGGAGCTGCGGGTCGCCTGGCGGGCGTTGATCCTCGCCGGCGTGCCGGACGACGAGGTGCTGCCGGCGTTGGAGCAGGTGCTGATGAGCGAGCGCCGCCTCCAGGAGATCTTCGCGACCGTCGCCACCGCGCGGCTGGACCTCGACGCCAACCGGGCCACCGTCCGGCTGGCCGGGCACCCGCCGCCGCTGCTGCTCGCCGGCGGCAAGGTGGTGCCCGTTCCGGCGCCCGGCGGCCTGCTGCTCGGCGTGCGACCCCGCCGGCCCGTGGCCTACGACCTGGAGTTCGACACCGATGACTGGTCCCTGTTGATGTACACCGACGGGCTGATCGAGGGGCGGGTCGGCGAGGGCGACGAACGCCTCGACGTGCCCGGCCTGGGCGGCCTGCTCGCCGACCCGGCGAGCCTCGACGTGCCGCTGGCCGGGCTGCCGGCCTGGCTGGTCGAGAGCGCCGAGCAGCTCAACGGCGGGCCGCTCGCCGACGACGTCGCCATGCTGCTGGTCAGCCGGGGCGGTGGCCGGTGACCGGAGTCCGCGAGTGGACCCTGCGTCAGCGGGTCGTCACCCTGCTCGCCGTCGTCGCGGTGCTCCTGGTCGGCCTGGCCGGTGGCGCGGTCGTCGTGGCGGCGAAGAACCGGACGCACATCGACGCGATCCTGAACAAGACCGGCCCGCTGCGGGTGCAGGCGCAGGAGGTGCTGAACGCGCTGCTGGACCAGGAGACCTCCGTCCGCGGCTTCGCGGTCAGCGGTGACCCGGCCGACCTGGCCCCGTACGACGCCGGCCGGGCGCGGGAGCGGGAGCTGGTCGCCGAGATGCAGCCACTGCTTCGCGACTACCCCGGGATCCGGGAGCAGCTGCGGGTCGTCGAGGAGCGGGCCGAGGCCTGGCGCCAGTCGGTGGCGGTGCCCGTGATCACCACGACGGAGCAGAGCGGCACCGCCGCCGGGCAGGCGCTCGTCACCGACCAGGCCCGGGCGCAGTTCGACCAGGTCCGCGGCGCCCTGGACAACCTCGAGTCCGAGATCCTCGAGGCCCGGCAGCAGAGCGCCGAGGACGTCCGGCGGACGAGCGACCTGCTGGTCGTCCTGCTGATCGCCGCCCTGGCGGTGGTGGTCATCGCCGGCAGCATGCTGCTGATCTCGCTGGACAAGATGGTGGTCCGTCCGCTGACCGGGCTGGCCGACCAGGTCCGGGAGGTCGCCGAGGGCGACTATCGGCACGGCATCGTCGGTGCCGGCCCGCCCGAGTTCGTCCGGCTCGCCGGCGACGTCGACGCCATGCGGCGCAAGATCGCCAAGGAGCTGGACGAGGTACGGGAGGCCCGGGAGCGGATCGAGTGGGTCAACAGCCAGCTCCAGAAACAGGCCGAGGAACTCACCCGCTCCAACCGCGACCTGGAGCAGTTCGCGTACGTCGCCTCGCACGACCTGCAGGAGCCGCTGCGCAAGGTGGCCAGCTTCTGCCAGCTCCTCCAGCGCCGGTACGCGGGGCAGTTGGACGAGCGGGCCGACCAGTACATCGCGTTCGCCGTCGACGGTGCGCAGCGGATGCAGCGCCTGATCAACGACCTGCTGGCGTTCTCCCGGATCGGTCGGCTCACCACCGGCTTCACCGAGGTCGACATGAACAAGGTCATGGGCGACGTGGCCGGCCAGACCGAGGCCGCCCGGCAGTACGCCGACGCCGAGCTGACCTGGGGCGAGCTGCCGGTCGTCCGCGGCGAGGAGCCGCTGCTGACCAACCTGCTGGCCAACCTCGTCAGCAACTCGATCAAGTTCCGCCGTCCCGACGTGCCGCCGAAGGTGCACGTCTCGGCCCGGCTGGTCGGCGACGAGTGGGAGATCAGCTGCCAGGACAACGGCATCGGGATCGAGCCGGAGTTCGCCGACAAGATCTTCGTCATCTTCCAGCGGCTGCACGCCAAGGACGCGTACCCGGGCACCGGGATCGGCCTGGCGATCGTCAAGAAGATCGTGGAGTACCACGGCGGCCGGGTCTGGGTGGACACCGGCACCGAGGAGGGCACCGCGATCCGCTTCACCCTCCCCGCCCTGCCCGAGGACGTCGAGGCGGCGACCGCCGCCGCTGCCGACGCCGACGGGCCGGTGGCCGGCGACGGCACGAGCGGGGCCGGGGACGACGGCGGGGCGACGGGCGTGCCGGAGCAGGCCGCTGGTTCCGGCGACGAGACGGACGCCACGGACGGCCCCGACCGGGCGCCGGCAGGCGGTAGAACGGGTGACATGAGGGAGACGGTGGGATGACCGCGCCGGCGGACGGCAAGAGCCCGATCGAGGTCCTGCTGGTCGAGGACGACCCGGGCGACGTGTTGATGACCCAGGAGGCGTTCGAGGAGCACAAGCTCCGCAACCGGCTGACCGTCGTCTCGGACGGCGCCGAGGCGCTGGCCTACCTGCGGCGCGAGGGCCAGTACGCGGACGCGGTGACCCCGGACCTGGTCCTGCTCGACCTGAACCTGCCCCGCCGGGACGGGCGGGAGGTGCTGGAGGAGATCAAGAAGGACGAGCAGCTCTGCCGGATCCCGGTCGTGGTGCTGACCACCTCCCAGGCCGACGAGGACATCCTGCGCAGCTACCAGCTGCACGCGAACGCGTACGTGACCAAGCCGGTTGACTTCGAGCGGTTCATCTCCGTGGTCCGGCAGATCGACGAGTTCTTCGTCAGCGTGGTCAAGCTGCCGCCGCGTGGCTGACACCCTCCTCGACGACGTCGGTGGGCTGCTGCACGAGACCGCCGACCAGGTCGTGCTGCCGCTGTTCCGCAAGCTGGACGACGCCGACGTCACCGAGAAGGCGCCGGGCGAGCTGGTCACCGTCGCCGACCGCCGCGCCGAGGAGATGATCTCGGCGGCCCTGCGCCGGCTGCGCCCAGGCTCGGTGGTGGTCGGCGAGGAGGGCGTCGCCGACGACCCCGGCCTGCTGCGCCACCTGCGCGGGTCCGGCGACGTCTGGCTGGTCGACCCGATCGACGGCACGTCGAACTTCGCGGCCGGCCGGCGGCCGTTCGCGCTGATGGTGGCGCTGCTGACCGACGGCGAGCCGACGGCCGCCTGGGTGTTCGACCCGCTCGCCGGCACGCTGGCCGTCGCGCGGGCGGGTGAGGGGACGTGGCTGGACGGCCGGCCGGTGCGGACCGGCGTGGACACGCCGCCCGTGGACGCGCTGCGCGGTGCCGCGATGTCGCGGTTCCTGCCGCCGGCGTCGAAGGCGCGGGTCGAGGCGGGCGGCGGGCGGGTCGGCGAGCTGCTCCCCGGCCAGCACTGCGCCGGCCGGGAGTACCTGGACGTGCTCACCGGCGACCAGCAGTTCGTGCTGTTCTGGCGCACCCTGCCGTGGGACCACGCCCCCGGCACCCTGCTGGTCCGGGCGGCCGGCGGCGTCGCCCGGCGCTTCGACGGCGCCGACTACCACCCCGCGGACGAGGGCCACGGCCTGCTGGTCGCGGCGAGCGAGCGGGTCTGGGCGGAGGTCCACGAGGCGCTGCTCGGCGCTGCGTGAGGTCGATGCGACACTGCGTCGATGTTCGATGGCCGGGGCGGTCACGGGCCTGGTCACGAGCGGCCGGTCCGGTATCCTGACCGCCGGTCTCCGCCAGCAGGCCGCCGACCGGCGCCCGGCGGGGCCGCCGCCGCGCAGCGCTGCCACCCGGGGCCGGCGGCCGACGAAAGGATGCTTTCGTGCGCAGGACCATGCCCGTCGGGCGTCGCGGCCGTCGTCCGCTGATCGCCCTGTCGGCGCGGCGTGACCGCCGCCCGCTGCCCGCCCCGTCGGCCGTACGCCGTCCGCTGGTCGCCCTGCTCGTCGCGGTGGCGCTGCTCCTCGGCGGCGGCGCCGTGCCCGCGTACGCGGAGCCCAACGAGGGCGGCACCAAGAAGCTGCGCGACGCCCTGGAGGCCACCGCCAAGGCGCACATCGAGGCCAAGGCGAAGCTGGACAACTCCAAGCGCCGGCAGAAGACGCTGACGGGGCAGCTGACCACGCTGGAGGGCCGGCTGGTCGAGCTGACCGCGCAGGTCGGCGAGGTGGCCGCCCAGTCGTACCGGGTGGGCCGGCTCACCCCGACGGCGATGCTGCTCAACAGCGCCTCGCCCGAGGCGTTCCTGGAGCGGGCGGCGCACCTGGACCTGATGGCGCAGCGCGACGGCCGGCGGCTGCGCGACCTGACCGAGGCGCGCGAGCAGGCGCGGCAGGCCAAGATCGCCCTCGACGCCGAGGTCCGGGAGCAGCAGAAGCAGCTCGCGGTGATGGCGAAGAAGAAGAAGGAGGCCGAGGCGGCGCTCGCGGCGGTCAGCTCGGGCAGCAGCGGCGGCTTCAGCGGCGGGAACTCCTCCTCGGCGAAGCCCGCGCCGCGCAACCCCGACGGCTCCTGGCCCTCGGAGTCCTGCTCGGTGAACGACCCCACCACCTCCGGCTGCATCACCCCGCGCACGCTCAACGCCCTCCAGCAGACCCAGAACGCCGGCTACAAGCGGCACGTCTCCTGCTACCGCAGCGGCGGCTCCGGTGAGCATCCCAAGGGCCGGGCCTGCGACTTCTCGGCCGCCGCCGGCGGGTTCGAGGACAAGACCGCCACCGGCGGGGACAAGGCGTACGGGGACAGCCTCGCCGCCTGGCACGTGCGCAACGCCAGCCGGCTCGGCGTGCTCTACGTGATCTGGTACCGGCAGATCTGGCACCCGGGCACCGGATGGCGGGCGTACGGCGGCAGCGGCAGCCCCGCCGCCGACCACACGAACCACGTTCATCTATCGATGTACTGACCCGCGGCCCCATGTTCACTGCGTACCATCGCGCGGGTGAGCTTCCCATCGTCCGACGTCACGGCCTCTCCGGCCCGGCCGGAGAGGCCGCCCGCCAAGGCCCTGCCCAACGGGCTCGCCGCGTTCCTGGTCTTCTTCTCCAGCGGCGCCGTCCTGGTGCTGGAGACCGTCGCGCTGCGCCTGGTCGGGCCGTACGTCGGGGTGACCCTCCAGGTGACCAGCTCGGTCATCGGCATCGCGTTGGCGGCCATCGCGTACGGGGCGTGGTCGGGCGGCTGGCTGGCCGACCGGCGTAACCCGCGCACCCTGCTGGCCCCGGCACTGGTGCTGGCCGGCATCGCCACCGCGGTCACCCTGCCGGTGGTCCGGTACGCCGGCGAGGTGCTGCGCGGCGGGGCCGCCACGGCCATCCTGCTGCTCGTCGCGCTCGCCG
Organism: Micromonospora sp. NPDC002717; assembly: GCF_040295705.1. NCBI lineage: Bacteria > Bacillati > Actinomycetota > Actinomycetes > Micromonosporales > Micromonosporaceae > Micromonospora > Micromonospora sp. NPDC002717. The sequence continues at coordinate 245,159 of NZ_JBEOVW010000009.1, forward strand.
TCTTCGTGCCGGCGGCCCTGCTCGCCGCGGTCACCCCGCTGGTCGTCAAGCTCCAGCTCGCCGACCTGCGGCGCACGGGCCAGGTGGTCGGCCGGCTCTCCGGCATCGGCACGCTGGGCGGCATCACCGCCACCCTGGGCACCGGTTTCGTGCTGGTCGCCGCGCTGCCCAGCACGGTCATCCTGTTCGCCCTGGCGGCCTCGCTCGGGCTCACCGGGCTCGGTCTCGGGGTGTGGCTGCGCCGGCAGGACCGGGCGGAGCTGCCCGGCCCGGCGCGGGCCAAGGCGGCCCTGGCCGTGCTCGGCCTCGTCGGCGCCGGGCTCACCACGGTCGCCCCGAACCCGTGCGACATCGAGACGGCCTACCACTGCGCCAGCGTCGAGGCCGACCCCGGCCGGGACTCCGGCCGCACCCTGCTGCTCAACTCGGCCCAGCACTCGTACGTGGACCTCGCCGACCCCACCCACCTGGAGTACGCGTACACGCGGTGGATCGGGGCGGTGGCCGACGTGGTGGCTCCGAAGGGGCAGCGGCTGGACGCGCTGCACCTGGGCGGCGGCGGGTTCACCGTGCCGCGCTACCTGACCGCCACCCGCCCGGGCACGGACAACGTGGTGTTCGAGATCGACGGCGGGCTGGTCGAGCTGGGCGAGCGTGAGCTGGGCGTACGCCAGGGGCCGGACCTGCGCGCGGTGGTGGGTGACGCCCGGATGCTGGTCGCGGGGGAGGCGACCGACAGCCGGGACCTCGTGGTCGGCGACGCCTTCGGACACCTGGTGGTGCCCTGGCACCTGGCCACGCGGGAGATGGCCGCCGAGATCCGTCGGGTGACCCGGCCCGGCGGCGTCTACGTACAGAACGTCATCGACTACCCGCCGCTGCGCTTCATCCGCAGCGAGCTGGCCACCGTCGCCGCCGAGTTCCGGCACGTCGCGGTGATCGCCCCGTCGGCGGCGCTCGCCGGGCAGGAGGGCGCGAACTTCCTCATCGTCGCCTCCGACGCCCCGCTGCCGTTGGACGCGATCCGCGACCGGCTGGTGGACCTGCGGGAAGGCGCCACCCTGCTCGCGGGCGCCGAGCTGACCGCCTTCGTCGGCGGGGCGCTGGTGCTGACCGACGACTACGCCCCGGTGGACCAACTCCTCGCCACCGCCTGATCGGGTGACTTCGGTGACCGATTCCGACCGCCGAGGTGTAGCCGGGGCAGTCCGGGGCAACAACGACCCCCATGGGTGGACCGATCCGGGACGGCGCGCAACTGCTGGGTGAGCGGTACCGGCTGATCGAGCAGCTCGGCGCGGGCGGCATGTCCGTCGTGTGGCGGGGCTACGACGAGGTGCTCGGCCGCCAGGTGGCGGTCAAGGTGCTCGCGTCCCGGCTGGCCAACGACCGCGCGTTCCGGCACCGCATCCGGATCGAGGCGCAGGCCGCCGCGCGGCTGTGCCACCCCAACATCACCAACGTCTACGACTACGGCGAGTCCGAGCAGGTCGGCCTGACCGTGCCGTACGTCGTCATGGAGCTGGTCGACGGCGAGTCGCTGACGGGCCGGCTGCGGCGGGGGAGCCTGCCCTGGCGGGAGGCGGTGACGATCGGCGCGGAGGTGGCCTCGGCGTTGGCCACCGCGCACGCCCGGGGCGTGGTGCACCGGGACGTCACCCCGGGCAACATCATGCTGACCACCACCGGCGTCAAGGTCGTCGACTTCGGCATCTCGGCGCTGGTGGGCGAGAAGGAGAAGGGGCCGGACGGGGCCCTGCTCGGCACGCCCGCGTACCTCGCCCCGGAGCGGCTCGACAACGGCCAGGTCTCCCCGGCCACGGACGTGTACGCGGTGGGCCTGCTGCTCTACCGGATGCTGACCGGGCGGCTGCCCTGGCAAGCGAGCACCACCACCCAGATGCTGCGCGCGCACATGTACAACGACCCGGAGCCGATGCCGTCGGTGCCGGGGCTCCCCGACGAGGTGCGCGACCTGGTGCGCCGGTGCCTGGCGAAGCGGCCCGAGGACCGGCCCGGCACCGCCGAGGTCGCCCGGACGCTCGCGGAGGCGGCCGGCATGATCGCGGCGGTGCCCGTCTCCCCGGCCGCCGGGCCCGTGGACCCGGCCGAGCTGGCCAGCGCCGGCACCACGATCCTGCCCTGGTCCGCCGCCACCGACGCGCTGCCGTTCTCGGGTACGCGCAACCGGCGGGCGGCGACGCGGCGCCGGCGGGTCGAGGCGGGGGTGGCCGCCGCCGGCCTGGTGGCGGTGACCGCGGCGCTGTGGGGGGTCACCTCCCGCAGCCCGGCCAGCGGCGGCATCGACCAGCCGACGCAGGCGCGGATGGGCGCGGAGCAGCCGGCGCCCTGCCGCGTGGCGTACACGCTGCGCAAGGACTCCGGCAAGGACTTCGCCGCCGAGCTGACCCTGACCAACACCGGCCAGCAGGAGCTGCGCGGCTGGCGGATGAGCTTCACCTTTCCCGGCCAGCAGACCGTGACGAAGTCGGTGCCCGTGCCCGTACGGCAGCAGGGCCGGACGGTGCTCGTGGAGCCGCCCCCGGAGCGGGCGTTGGCCCCCGGCGCGTCGGAGAAGTTCACGCTGACCGGCCGGCACACCGGGACCAACCCGCTGCCGGTGGAGTTCCGCCTCGGCGACGAGACCTGCGGGGTGCAGGTCTCCGGCGTGGCCGGCTCGGCGCCGAGCACCGCGCCCGCCACCAGGGCCCCGACGACCAAGACCCCGAAGACGAAGGCCGGCACCTCAGCGGGCGGCTCGAAGGCCAAGTCCGACAACTCCGGCAAGGGGAAGGGGTCGGGTGGTGGGAAGAAAGCAAGCCAGGAAAAGGGAAAGGGACGATGACGACGACTGAGCCAGCCGGGGTCAGCTGAGCCCGCCGGTCAGCTCAGCGCCGCGAAGCTCTGCACCTGCGCGATGTTCCCCTCGATGATCAGCATGCTGCCCGGGGAGATGACGGTCTCGTCGGTGGCGTACCGGAAGCGTTCGCCGGGCAGCTTCACGCCGACCACCCGCACCCCGTAGCGCTCGGTGGGCACCAGGTCCGTCAGCGGCCGGCCGACCATCGCCTCCGGAACGCACACCTTGGCGATGGCGAAGTCGTCGCCGAACTCGATGAAGTCGAGCATCCTGGTGACGATCAGGTGGGCCACCCGTTCGCCGGTCTCCGCCTCGGGAAAGATCACGTGGTGCGCGCCGACCGAGCCGAGGATCTTCGCGTGCTTCTCCGAGGTCGCGCGGGCCCAGATCTGTGGCACGCCCAGCTCCGTCAGCGCCAGCACACTCAGCACGCTCGCCTCCACCGAGGCGCCGATCGCGACCACCGCCCGGCCGAACTCCGCCACGCCGAGCTGCCGCAGCGCCCCCTCCTCGGTGGCATCGGCCTGTACGACGCGGTCGAGTTGGGCCGACCATCGCTGCACCTGGTCCGGGTTGCGGTCGATGGCCAGCACGTCGTGGTCGAGCGCGGTCAGCGCGCCGGCCAGGTGGTAGCCGAACCGGCCCAGCCCGATCACCAGGACGCCGCCTTCGTTCGTGGTTCTATCCGACAATGGGTTGCTCCTCCGGGTAGCGGTACAACCGCCGGCGGGTGTTCAGGGCGATCGCCGACCCGAGGGTCAGCGGCCCGACCCGGCCGACGAACATGAGGACGATCAGGGCGAGCTGGCCGCTCTCCGGCAGCGCGGAGGCGACCCCGACGCTGAGGCCGGTGGTGGTGAACGACGAGGTCACCTCGAACAGCGCCTGGTAGTAACGGACTCCCTCGGTGAGAAAGACCAGCAGCACCGTGCCGACGGCCACCAGCGCGACGCTGATCAGCGCGACGGTGATCGCCTGGCGTTGGCTGGCGGTGGCCACCCGGCGGTTCCCGACCGTCACGTCCGGCTCGCCGCGCAGCTCGGCCCAGATGACGAAGGCGAGCAGGAAGAAGGTCGTCACCTTGATCCCGCCGGCGGTGCTGGCGCTGCCGCCGCCGATGAACATCAGCGCGATGATCAGCGGATAGGTCTCGTCCTCCAGGCCCTCGACGTCGACGACGTTGAAGCCGCCGGTGCGGATGAACGCGTTCTGGGTGAACGCCACGAGGAGCTTGTCCGGCCAGGCGTAGACGCCCAGCGTGCGCGGGTTGGCCCACTCGATGACCAGCAGGCACAGGAAGCCCACCACCAGCAGCGTCAGGCTGCCCCAGACGGTGAGTTTGGTGGCGACGGCCCAGCGACGCGGCTGCCGCCACTCCCGGGTCGCCTCGAACAACGCCGGGAAGCCGAGCCCGCCGACGATGGTGCCGATGGCCAGCGGCAGGGTGACCCAGGCGTCGGAGGAGAAGCCGATGAGGTTGTCGGTGTAGAGGGCGAACCCGCCGTTGTTGAAGGCCTGGACGGCGTGGAAGACGCCGATCCAGAGGGCCCGGGTGAACGGGTAGTCGTAGGTGATCCAGAGCCGGGCCGTCAGGATCGCGGTGATCACCGACTCGCAGACCAGGGCGAGGCCGGCGATGCGCAGCAGCAGCCGGCGTACGTCGCCGATGCCGAACTCGGCGGTCTCGGCCTGCACCAGCAACCGGCTGCGCAGCCCCAGCCGCCGGGCCACCACCAGGATCACCAGCGTCGCCCCGGTGACGATGCCGAGGCCGCCGACCTGGGTGAGCACGGTGATCATCACGAGCCCGAACTCGTTCCAGTAGTTCGGGGTGTCCACGACCGCCATGCCGGTCACCGAGACCGCCGAGGTCGCGGTGAACAGGGCGGTCAGGAACGGGGTGTAACTGTGCTCGCTGGTGGCCCAGGGCAGCATCAGCAGCCCGGTGCCGAGCAGGATCGCCACCAGGAAACCGAACGGCACGATCCGTACGGGGTGACGAAGAAGCCGGCGCACCAGACAATCTTCCTTTTCCATCGCGATCCGGGTGTCGAAACCGGAATGCCCAGGGTTCATCCGCCCGTCAGCCGCCGACCAACTCGCCGTCAATCCGGACAGGTCTGCTGAGGCGGATCCCTCGACGACAGGAGACGGCGTTGCGACGTACCCTTTCCGCCCTCGGAGTGGCCGGGGCCCTGCTCGCGGCCGTTGTGGCCGTGCCGGCCGTGGCCGCGTCGGCCGCCCCGGCGCCCGCCGCCGAGCGGGCCCGGGCGACCGACCGGCCCCTCGTCATCGCCCACCGCGGCGCCAGCGGCTACCGGCCGGAGCACACGCTGGAGGCCTACCGGCTGGCGATCCGGCAGGGCGCGGACTACATCGAGCCCGACCTGGTCGCGACCCGCGACGGCGCGCTGGTCGCCCGGCACGAGAACGAGATCAGCGGTACGACCGACGTGGCCGCCCGCCCCGAGTTCGCCGACCGCAAGGCCACGAAGACCATCGACGGCGTCGCGGTCACCGGTTGGTTCACCGAGGACTTCACCCTGGCCGAGCTGAAGACGCTGCGGGCCAAGGAACGGCTGCCGCAGGTGCGCGTCGGCAACACCGCGTTCGACGGGCGGTTCGACGTGCCCACCCTCCAGGAGGTCATCGACCTGGCCCGCGCCGAAGGGCGGGCGCGGGGGCGCACGATCGGCGTCTACCCGGAGACGAAGCACCCCACCTACTTCGCGGCCATCGGGCTGCCGCTGGAGGAGCCGCTGGTCGAGGTGCTGCGGCGCAACAAGCTGACCCACCGGAACTCGCCGGTGATCATCCAGTCGTTCGAGACGGCCAACCTGCGCAAGCTGGACCGGATGATCGACGTCAAGCTCGCCCAGCTCCTCGACGCCACCGGCCGCCCGTACGACTTCACCGTCGCCGGCGACGCCCGCACCTACCAGGACCTGGCGAAGCCGGCCGGCCTGAAGTGGATCGCGAGCTACGCCGACGGTGTCGGCGCGCAGAAGAACCTGATCGTCCCGCGCGACGCCACCGGCAAGCTGCTCGCCCCGACCACCCTGGTCCGGGACGCGCACCGGGAGCGGCTGGTCGTGCACGCCTGGACGTTCCGGGCGGAGAACCAGTTCCTGCCGGCCGACTTCCGGATCGGCACCGACCCGAACGCGCACGGCGACATCAAGGCCGAGTACGAGCTGTTCCTCGGCCTCGGCCTGGACGGCATCTTCAGCGACCACCCGGACACCGCCGTCGCCGCCCGCGAGGGTCTCGCCCGACGCTGACCGATCCCGCCGCCCCATCGCCGGCCCGTCACCCCTTTCCGGGTGGCGGGCCGGCGTCGTTTGTCGGGGTGCCCGTGGTGCTCAAGGTGCTCGCGCGGGCCGTCCGTGCCCGGTGCCTGTCGAGCTGATGTCGCAGACGATTGAGGTGTGCCCGGGGGTGGCTGCGCGACGCTGTCGAGCTGCCCCACCTATGAGGGCGCCCCCGGCCCCATGCCCGCCGCCACCCCGACCCGTGATTCGCGGGGTGGGGCGGCGAACGCCCGAGATCTTGGTACGAAACGGCCCCTCCAGGGACACTTTCGTACCAAGATCTCGCAGGCGCTGATCCGGCGAGCCGGGTGGCTACGTGGTGGGGCGCTCGGCCACGTAGGTGCCCCGGCCGGGCTGGCCGGTGATCAGCTCGCGGTCGTGCAGCAGCGAGAGGGCTCGCGAGGCGGTGTTCATGTGGACCTGGTAGGCCTCCGCCAACTCTCGGGTCGACGGCAACTTGTCGCCCGGCTTGAGTTCGCCGCTCTTGATCTTCGCGGTGATGTCGTTGGCGATCTGACGATATGGGGCTTCTGCTGTGGGCATGGAGAGACTCCGGTTGGTTCGGCGTCTCCGATCATGCCGGCCTACACCAGTAACTGCAACAAGCTGTCGTGTCGCGACACCGGGGGTCGACCTACACAAACATTTGGGGTAGCTTCTCCCTGTCCGGCTCCGGTTGGTTCGGCAAGCCTCCGGGTTCGGACCTCGAGAGGGCTCCGGGGTCGTACCGCCGACGAGGGCTGCGGTCGCGGGGCCGGCGGCCCGGTCCGCATCCCCTACCTGCGGACCGGGCCGCCTTCCAGCGGACGCGACGCGAGGACGGTGGTCATGCGCAAGGTGCTGAACCTGTTCCGACCGGCCCGGCGCAGGCGGGTGACCCGGCCGCCGAACGGCGGCTGGTACCGGTCGGACTCCTGCCGCCCGCTCACCGCCGGGCAGATCCGCGACCGCCGGTTCCGCTCGGTGCGGCGGGGGCTCGACCCGGTCGAGGTGCACGCGTTCCTGCACCGGGTGGCTGCCGAACTGGCCGCCACCCGTCGGGACCTCGTCCTCACCGCCGAGGAGAACGCGCGGATCAAGCGGGCGCTGCGCAGTTGGCAGTCCCGGTTCGCGCCGGGCGGGCGGCGGTGAGCCGGGAGCGGTTCGTGGTGCACCTGCCGGTGCTCGCCACCGACCTGTCCGCCGCGAAGCGGTTCGCCCGGGCGATCACCCGGGCGCTGGGATTCCTCCCGGACGTCGACCGTGGCGAGACCACCGTCTCTGCGGAGGACGCCCAGTTCGTACGCCATCGGGTCTTCTGCGACAGCCTGCTCGACGGCGGTCGCCGCTGCGGACGGGCGGCCGACCACGACGGCCCCTGCATTCCGCCGGCGCGGCCGTGACGGGTGTCCCGGCCGGCGGGGCGCGGGAGGAATACGGCATTCGGTGGGTGTCGGTGGCGCGGGGCGACACAGGAGCGTTTCCATCGATGGTCCGGAGACCCATCGCGGACGTGCGCCGTCAATGCCGAGTCGAGACCGTTGTAACTCTCGGCCACCCCACCCCTGTTACTTGTGTGTTTCGGCCACATAGCCCGTGCGTGACGTCACTTCTAGCGTGAGCCGTCACATGTAGTTCCCTACCTCCGAGTCCTCACGTGGAGTCGCAATGACGGTCCGGACGACGCGGCGGGTGTTCCTCTCCGCCGCCACCATGATGGCCGCGGCGCTCGCCGCCACGGCCTGTGGCAGCCCGCAGGAAACCGCCTCCGGCGGCGGTGACAGCGCCGCCCCGGTGAAGGTTGGCCTGGTGTACTCCCAGTCGGGAGCCCTCGCCAGCTACGGCAAGCAGTACATCGAGGGGTTCAAGGCCGGTCTCGACTACGCGACCAAGGGCACCAACAAGGTCGGCGACCGGACGATCGAGATCACCGAGGTCGACGACGCCGGTGACCCGGCGAAGGCGGTCTCCGCGGCCAAGGACCTGATCGGTAAGGGCAACAAGATCATCGCGGGCTCGACGGCGTCCGGCGTGGCGCTCCAGGTCGCCCCGATCGCCGCGCAGAACAAGGTCCTCTTCATCTCCGGGCCGGCCGCCACCGACGCGGTGACCGGTGCCAACAAGTACACGTTCCGCTCCGGGCGGCAGTCGTACCAGGACGTGGTGACCGCCAAGTCGTTCATCGGCGACCCGGCCGGCAAGAAGGTCGTGGTCTTCGCCCAGGACGGCGCCTTCGGCGACGCCAACGAGGCCGCCGTCAAGACCGTCATCGGCGGCGCGGGCGCGACCGTCAGCAGCGTCCGGGCCCCGGCCAGCGCCACCGAGTTCACCCCGTTCGCCAGCCAGATCAAGTCCGCCAAGCCGGACCTGCTCTTCGTCGCCTGGGCCGGCACCACCGCCCCGGCCATGTGGCAGACCCTCGACCAGCAGGGCGTGCTCTCCTCCACCACGGTCGTCACCGGCCTGGACATCCGCGCCTCGTGGCCGACCTTCGGCGCCGCCGGCAGCAAGATCTCCTTCCTGTCGCACTACTTCGACGGGGCCTCCGACAACGAGGCCGCCAAGGCGCTGAAGGCCAAGGTCGGCACCGTCGACCTGTTCCACCCGGACGGCTTCGCCGCCGCGCAGATGGTCGTGCGCGCCGTCGAGGAGGGTGGCGACGACGTCGAGAAGATGGTCAAGGCCCTGGAGGGCTGGAGCTTCGACGGGGTCAAGGGCAAGATGAGCATCCGCGCCGAGGACCACGCGCTGCTCCAGCCGATGTTCCAGGCCAAGCTGACCGGCAGCGGCACCACGTTCACGGCCACCGCCCAGAAGGCGCTGACCGGGGACGAGACCGCGCCGCCGGCCGTGGCGATGAAGGGCTGACAACAGATGCTCGCCACCCGCGGTCTGACCTGGCGGATCGGTGAGGTCGCCATCGTTGACAGCGTCTACCTCGACCTGGCGCCCGGGGAGTTCCTCGGCGTCATCGGGCCGAACGGCGCCGGCAAGACCTCACTGTTCAACCTGATCACCGGCGTACGCCGGGCCACGGAAGGTCGGATCACCCTCGACGGGGAGGACATCGGCTCCCTCCCGCCGCACCGGCGGGCCCGCCTCGGGCTCGGCCGTACCTTCCAGGCATCCTCGGTCTTCGGCTCGCTCAGCGTGCGGGAGAACGTCCGGCTCGCCGTGCAGGCGCACCGCGGGGGCTCGATGAAGCTGTGGCGGCGGGCGGCGGCCGACCGTGAGGTCGCCGCCGCCGCCGACGCGGCGCTCGACCGGGTCGGCCTCGCCCACCGGGGCGAGGCCCTCGCCGGCACCCTCGCCCACGGCGAGAAGCGGAAGCTGGAGATCGCCCTGCTGCTCGCCGGGGAGCCCCGCGTCATGCTGCTCGACGAGCCGATGGCCGGCGTCAGCGCCGAGGACGTGCCCGAACTCGTCTCGGTGATCCGCTCGCTGACCGGCGACAGCGGCCGGTCGGTGCTCATGGTCGAGCACCACATGGACGTCATCCTGGAGCTGGCCGACCGGATCGCCGTGATGCACCACGGCGCGCTGCTCGCCTGCGACACCCCGAAGACGGTGATGGCCAACCCCACCGTGCAAGAGGCCTACCTGGGGGAGTCGCTATGAGTAGTGAACCGATTCTCAGCGTGGAGAACCTGTCGGTCCGGATCGCCGGGCTGCACATCCTCCAGGGGGTGTCCTTCACGGTCGCCCCGACCGGCGTCACCGTCCTGCTCGGGCGCAACGGCGTCGGCAAGACGACCACGCTGCGCGCGATCGTCGGCCTCACGCCGCGTGGCGGCGAGGTCCGGGGCGCGATCCGGATGGGCGCGCAGAGCCTGCTGGCCCGGCCGACCCACCGGCTGATCCGCGGCGGGCTCGGCTACGTGCCGGAGGACCGCTGCGTGTTCGCCGGGCTCACCGTCACGGAGAACCTGCGGCTCGCCGAACGCCGGGGCACCACCCCGGCGTACGACAAGGTCTACGCCCTCTTCCCGGAGCTGGACCGGCGCGGACGGCAACGGGCCGGCTCGCTCTCCGGCGGGCAGCAGCAGATGCTCGCGATCGGCCGCGTGCTGCTCAACGACAACCGGCTGCTGCTGATCGACGAGCCGACCAAGGGCCTGGCGCCGAAGGTGGTGACGGAGGTGGCCGAGGTGCTGGAACGGGTCGCCGAATCCGTGCCGGTGCTGCTGGTCGAGCAGAACCTGGCGGTGGTCCGGCGGCTCGCCCGGGACGCGGTCGTGCTGGCCGCCGGGCAGGTGGCCTGGACCGGCGACGCCCAGGAACTGCTGCTGGAGACCGCCCTGACCAAGTCGTTGCTGGGCGTGGGCTCGGCGGAGGTGCACCACTGATGGACACCGTCATCCTGTTGGCGCTGACCGGGCTCGGCCTGGCGGCGCTCTACTTCCTGGTCGCCAGCGGGCTCTCCCTGGTCTTCGGCCTCGCCGACGTGCTCAACTTCGCGCACGGCGTCTTCCTCGGCGTCGGCGCGTACGGGACCTGGTGGGCGGCGCACAACCTGCCCGGCGCCGGCTCGGACGGCTTCGGCTTCGTGGTCGCCGTCGCCTTCGGGGTGGCCGCCGGCACGCTGGTGGCGATGCTGGTCGAGCTGGTGCTGATCCGGCCGCTCTACTCCCGGACCATCGAGCAGGTGCTGGTCACCGTCGGCCTCTCGCTGGCCGGCGTGGCCCTGCTCCAGGCCACCTGGGGCGCGGACGCCCGGCCTTTCCCGCGCCCCGAGTGGACCCGGCAGGTCACCTCGATCCTCGGCGCGAACGTGCCCAACGGCGGCCTGCTGCTGATCATCGCCGCGGTGCTGGTGCTCGGCGCGATCCTCGCCTTCCTCCGCTGGACCCGCTACGGCCTCATCATCCGGGCCGGCGTCGAGAACCGGGAGATGGTCACCGCGCTCGGCATCGACGTGCGCAAGGCGTTCACCCTCGTCTTCGCCATCGGCGGGGCGGCGGCGGCGCTGGCCGGCGCGCTCGGCGGCGTCTACTTCGGCACCGTCTCGCCCGGCCAGGGCAGCTCGCTGCTGATCTTCGCGTTCATCGTGGTGGTCATCGGCGGGATGGGCTCGGTGGTCGGCTCCGCGTACGCGGCCGTCGCCGTCGGGCTGACGCAACAGTTCGTCAACTACTACGGCACCTCCGGGCTGGGCGACATCTGCGTGGTCGCGCTGCTGGCCGTGGTGCTGCTGCTGCGCCCGCAGGGCATCGCCGGAAAGGTGGCAACGGCATGACCGAGGTCAAGAGCCCCGAGGTCCCGGCTCCGCCCGCGGCGGTGCCCGGCGAGCTGGGCCCGCGCCGGGGACGCTGGCACGGGCTGCGCCCGTTCCTGCCGCTGGTCGCGCTGGTCGTCGCGCTGATCCTGCCGTACTCCACGCTGCACCTGCCGGGCATCTTCGAGGGGGCGCTCAACTCCCCGGGCACCCTGCAACTGCTCGCCGTCTGCCTGGTCTTCGGCGGCCTGGCCGCCGGGTACGACCTGCTCTTCGGCCGCACCGGGATGCTGTCCTTCGGGCACGCCCTCTACTTCGCCGCCGGCGTCTACGGCACCGACATCCTGATCACCAAGGCGGGGCTGCCGCTGTGGCAGGCGGCGCTGCTGGCGATCACCGGCGGGTCGATCCTCGCCGCGCTCCTCGGCGCGGTGGCGCTGCGCACCGTCGGCATCGCGTTCGCCATGGTGACGCTGGCCTTCGCCCAGGTCGGCGCGATCCTGGTGGCCCGCGACTTCGGCGGGCTGACCGGTGGCGAGGAGGGCCTGCCGCTGGACGTCTCCGGGCTGCCGCAGGGGCTGGTCGGGGTCACCAACACGGTCAACCTCTACTGGCTGGCGCTGGCGTACCTGGTCGTGGTGGTCTTCGTGGTGCACCGGGTCTCCGGCTCGCCGACGGGGCGGGTGCTCGCCGGCCTGCGCGACGACGAGCGGCGCATCGGGGTGCTCGGGCTCGACCCGTACCGGTTCAAGCTGGTGGCGTTCACCCTGGCGGGTGGGCTGGCGGCGGCCGGCGGCGTGGTCTACGTCCTGATCGTCGGCGGCGCCTCGCCGCACATCACCTCCTCCGAGTGGACCCTGGCGCTGCTGGTCATGGTGGTGCTCGGCGGGCCGGGCACCCGGTGGGGCCCGGTGATCGGCGGCATCCTCTACATGTACCTGGACCACCGCCTGGTCGCGTTCGGCACCTCCGACGCGGTGGAGGCGCTGCCCGGGTTCCTGAGCCGCCCGCTGTCGCAGCCGCTGTTCGTGCTCGGCACGGTCTTCATCCTGGCCGTCTACTTCTTCCCCGGCGGCCTGGCCAGCCTCGCCCCCCGCGTGGCACTCCTACGCCACACGCTCCGCCGCCCCCCTCGCCCCTAACCCCCCACCCCGGACAAACCCCGTTGATCATGAGGTTGTTGCCGCGAAACGCCGTTGACGGTGGCAATAACCTCATGATCGACGGGGGCTCGGTCGTGGGGAGGAGCGGTGCGGGATGGGTGAGCGGTTGGCGGTGGTGAGTGGTGGCGGGACCGGGATCGGGGCGGCCGTCGCGCGGGCGCTCGCGGGGGACGGGTGCGACGTCCTGATCGTGGGGCGGCGGGCGGACGTGCTGCTCGCCACGGCCGAGCGGGTGAACGCCGAGTGCGGTCGTCCCGGGGCTGCGCAGGCGGTCAGCGCCGACCTGACCGATCCGGAGCAGCTCGGCGGGGTGGTCGAGGCGGTCGCCGGGCGGCCGGTCGACGTGGTGGTCAACAACGCCGGGGGCTACCTGGGCGGGGACGTGAGCACGCTCGCCGGCACCGCCGCGCACTGGCGGACCAATCTGGACGCCAACGTGCTCACTGCCGTGCTGCTCACCGAGGCGCTGCGGCCGGCCCTGCGCCGACCGGGCGGCCGGGTCATCCTGGTCAGCTCGATCGCCGCCCAGCGGGGCGGAGGCGGGGCGTACTCGGCGGCGAAGGCGGCGCTGCACGGCTGGGCGTACGACCTGGCCGGGCAGCTCGGCCCGGAACAGATCACGGTCAACGTGGTGAGCCCCGGCTACGTGGCGGAGACGGAGTTCTTCGGCGACCGGATGACTCCGGAGGGGCACGCGAAGCGGGTGGCGGCGACGCTGGTCGGGCGGGCCGGCGTACCGGACGACATCGCCGAGGCCGTCCGTTACCTGGCCGGCCCGGCCGCCGGCTACGTCACCGGCCAGGTACTCGGCGTCAACGGCGGCTCCGTCCTCGGGCGCTGACAGCTGCGCGACGGGCCGGGACATCCAGCGGAGCACGGAGCGACCGGGTGCCGCGGCCCCCCGTGCGGCCGCGACACCCGGTCGCCTGCGTCGTCGATCAGCCGTTGAGCATCTCGTACGCCAACTTCGGCGCCTGCTGCGCGGCGTCGCCGCTCGGCGCGACGAGCTTCGGCGCCGCGCCGTAGTCGAGGTACTTCACCACGTACGTCCAGGCCTTCGCCTTGCCGGCGGCCGGCACGTCCAGGGTGAGCGAGGCGAGGTTGCCGTCGGCGCCGACGACGGCGGTGAAGGGCACCTGCCGGGCGGCGTCGCCGAGGGCCGCGACCTCCTTCTCGCCGACCGCCTCGGCAGCCGAACCGCCGGTCAGGCTCACCGCAGACCAGTGCCGTCAGATCGCGGTGGACCGCTGGCTGCGCGGCCCGTACGCCTCGATGGAGGAACTCGCCGGCCGTTGCCTGCTGCCGCCGACCGTCACCGACCGGCTCCGTGAGCTGCTGTTCTTCCTGCCCCCGACGCAGGCCCCCACGCCGGAGCGACCGCCACCGGCCGGATCGTGACCGGAACCTCCGGCGTGAACCGGGGCGCGGTCGTCCGGCGCTGGTAGAAATGCCGGATGAGCCAGGATCGGACGGCGGTACGGGAGCGGGCCGAGGCGGTGCTGCGGCGGTTGGCCGGCGAGCACGCCCGGCTCCGCGAGGACCAGTGGCGGGCGATCGAGGCGCTGGTGGTCGACCGGCGCCGGGTGCTCTGCGTGCAGCGCACCGGGTGGGGCAAGTCGGCCGTCTACTTCGTGGCCACCGCCCTGCTGCGGGGGCGCGACCATGATGCCGCCGCTGGACGGGGCGACGGGGGCGGCACCGGCCCGACCGTGATCGTCTCGCCGCTGCTGGCGCTGATGCGCAACCAGGTCGAGTCGGCGGCCCGCGCCGGCATCCGGGCCCGCACGATCAACTCGGCCAACCTCGACGAGTGGGACGAGATCACCGCCGAGATCCACGCCGGGGCCGTCGACGTGCTGCTGATCAGCCCCGAGCGGCTCAACAACCCGGACTTCCGGGACACGGTGCTGCCGAAGTTGGCCGCCACCACCGGCCTGCTGGTGGTCGACGAGGCGCACTGCGTCTCCGACTGGGGGCACGACTTCCGGCCGGACTACCGTCGGCTACGTACGTTCCTCGGCAACCTGCCCGAGCGGACCCCGGTGCTCGCCACCACGGCCACCGCCAACGCCCGGGTCACCGCCGACGTCGCCGAGCAACTGGGCGACGCCCTCGTGCTGCGCGGCAGCCTGGACCGGGAGTCGCTGCGCCTCGGCGTGCTCGACCTGCCGACCCCGGCGCACCGGCTGGCCTGGCTCGCCGACCACCTGGACCGGCTGCCCGGCTCGGGCATCGTCTACACGCTCACCGTCGCCGCGGCGGGGGAGACCGCCGAGTTCCTCCGCTCCCGGGGCTACGCGGTCGCCTCCTACACCGGCCAGGCCGAGGACGCCGACCGGCGCGCCGCCGAGCAGGACCTGCTCGACAACAAGATCAAGGCGCTGGTCGCGACGAGCGCCCTGGGCATGGGCTTCGACAAGCCCGACCTGGGCTTCGTGGTGCACCTCGGCGCGCCGGCCTCACCCATCGCGTACTACCAGCAGGTCGGCCGCGCCGGCCGGGCCGTCGCGCACGCCGAGGTGCTGCTGCTGCCCGGCGTCGAGGACGCCGCGATCTGGCGCTACTTCGCCTCGCTGGCCTTCCCGCCGGAGGAGCAGGTCCGCGCCGTCCTGGCCGCCCTGCACACCGACCGCCCGCTCTCCACGCAGGCCCTCGAACCGATCGTCGACCTGCGTCGGGCCCGGTTGGAGCTGATGCTCAAGGTGCTCGACGTCGACGGCGCGGTCCGCCGGGTGCGCGGCGGCTGGCTCGCCACCGGCGAGCCCTGGGCCTACGACGAGGCCCGGTTGCGCCGCGTCGCCCAGGCGCGCACCGCCGAGCAGCAGGCCATGCGGGAGTACGCGACCACGCCCGACTGCCGGCTGCGCTACCTGCGCGAGTGCCTGGACGACGCCGGGGCGACCGACTGCGGCCGGTGCGACCGCTGCGCCGGCCCGCTGTTCACGCCCGAGGTGTCCGACGTCGCGCTGGCCGCCGCGCAGACCTTCCTCGGCCGCCCCGGCGTGGAGATCGCGCCGAAGAAGCTCTGGCCGACCGGGCTGGAGGCGGTGGGCGTACCGCTCAAGGGGCGGATCGCCCCGGCGGAGCAGGCGTTGCCGGGGCGCGCGGTGGGGCGGCTGTCCGACCTGGGGTGGGGCGGCCGGCTGCGTGACCTGGTGGCACCGGAGGCGCCCGACGTCGCCGTCCCCGACGACGTGGCCGCCGCCGTGGTCGAGGTGCTGAAGGCGTGGGCGCACGGGGACGACCCGTGGCCGCGCCGCCCGGTCGGCGTGGTCGCGGTCGGCTCGCGCAGCAGGCCCCGGCTGGTCGGCTCGCTCGCCGAGCGGATCGCCGCCGTCGGCCGGCTGCCGATGCTCGGCCGGGTGACGGCGGCCGGCCCGGCTGGCGGCGGGGCTTCGCGTGGCAACAGCGCCCAGCGGGTACGCGCGCTGCACGGTTCCTTCACCGTGCCGGAGGACCTGGCCGACACCCTCGCCGGCCTCGACGGGCCGGTGCTCCTCGTCGACGACCTGGTCGACTCGGGTTGGACGATGACGATGGTCGCCCGGGAGCTGCGCCGGGCCGGCGCCCCCGACGTCCTGCCCCTTGCCCTGGCGGTCGCCGGCTGAGCCGCGCGTCCGCGTCGCGGACCCGGCCGGGAAGTTCCCGGGCGGGCGGGATTGCGACCGCCGCCACGCCGCGTCGCCGCCGGAGCGGCGCGACCGTGACGGAGGGTAGCGTAAGCGACATGACCGATCAGCAGCCCGGGCGTGAGCGGGAGGGCAGCGTTGCCTGACCAGGCGTCGGCCGTGCCGGACCAGGGATCGACGGTGCGTGCGCAGACCTCGGCGGGGCCGGAGCAGTCCCCGGCCGGGCCGGAGCAGTCCCCGGCCGGGCCGGAGCAGGTGTCGGCCGTGCCGGACCGGAGCACGCTCCGGCTGGCGCTGGTCGTCGGCGGCCTGGTGCTCGCGGTGCTGCTCGGCTTCGGTCTCGGCCGGCTCAACGGCGGTGGCCCGGCGGGGTCGGTGGGGCTGGACAGCGCCCTGGCCGACCACACCCACGCGCCCGGGACGGGCGCGCACGAGCACGGCGCCGACCAGGGCGCGGCGGCGGAGGCGGCGGGCCTCTCGGTCACCTCGGCCGGCTACACGCTCGCCCCCGTGGCGTCGTCGTTCATCGCCGGCCGGCCGGGCGAGCTGCGCTTCCGGGTGCGCGACGCGCAGCGCCGCCCGGTGACGCGGTTCGCCGTCGTGCACGACAGGCCGATGCACCTGATCGTGGTGCGCCGCGACCTGACCGGCTACCAGCACCTGCACCCGACCATGGCCGCCGACGGCACGTGGTCGGTGCCGTTGACCCTGCCGCAGCCGGGCGTCTGGCGCGCGTACGCCGACTTCACCGCGCTCGCCGACGACGGCCGGCAGACGGCGGTGACGCTCGGGGTCGACCTGGTCGCGCCCGGCGGCTACCAGCCGCGGCCGTTGCCGGCGCCGGCCACCTCGGCCACGGTCGACGGGTTCACCGTCGGCTACCAGGGCACACCGCAGGCGGGTCTGACCGTCCCGCTGACCTTCCGCTTCGGCTCGGCCGCCGGCGGCACCCCGACGCTGGAGCGCTACCTCGGCGCGTACGGCCACCTGGTCGCGTTGCGCGAGGGCGACCTGGGTTACCTGCACGTCCACCCGGAGCCGGAGGCGGTCGACGGGGCGGTGAAGTTCTGGGTGACCACGCCCGGCCCGGGCCGGTACCGGCTCTACCTCGACTTCCAGGTCGGCGGCGTGGTGCGGACCGCCGAGTTCACCCTGACCGTGCCCTGACCCTCCGGCGGCCGGCCCCATCGCCGTGCCGCCGGCCGCAGCCGTCATCGCCGCTGGCGCTGTGGTGGCGGCTCGGGCGGCGCTGCGGGGTGGTGTCTCGGCCCGCGCTGCGGGTGGCGGTGGTGCGGGTGGCGGCTCAGCCGGCGCGCCGGATCGGGCGGCGGGCCAGGTAGCGCAGCAGGTCGCGGATGTGGTGCTTCTCCTCGGCCGGCACGGTCGGATCGGCCAGCCGTTGCAGGATCACCCGGACGTCCGCCTCGACCGGGCCGTCGTCGACGCGCCGACGGGGCGCGGGGCCGGCGTCGGGCAGGCCGAGCGCACGGAACGCGGCCGCGACCGGCAGGTCCAGCGCGGCGCAGAAACCCCGCACCTTGGCGAGTTCGGGGTAGTCCTGCCAGTCCCCGGCGAGCCAGCGGAACACGGTGGAGCGACCGACGCCGGTGTGGGACGCCAGGTCCGTCACGGTCCACCCGCGTTCCTCGCGGGCGTCGTCGATGGCGCGCCGCACGAAGCGTGCGAAGGCCATCTGCGGCGATACCTCTACCGAACCCATCCCTGCGGGTCTTCCCTCCCGACCGGCACCCGGCGGTGCGCCTCCGAGGGTAGTACGGAAAGGTATGGATGCAATTGACTGACCGACCAGACCGTCCTGTGGGCGGGACTTTTTCGCCGGAACAATGACGCGAATCACCCAGGACCGAGCGATGGTTGTCGCTTCACAACCACGCTGCGAGCGGCCGGGTCACCGCGGCCGGCGTCGGGCGACCGCGCTAGCGCGCTGACGCGCCGGCGTCCGGGGTGGTTGCGGGGAGCAGCGTCGCCAGCCGTGGGGTGACGTCCCACTGGCCGACCAGGTCCTGGTACTCCGCCCGCTGGCCGTCCGTCGGGGCGGTGCCGGTGCGCCGGGCCCGGATGAGCAGGTTGCGCGGGGTGTGCCGGGAGTCGACGAACTCCACCACCTCGGCCCGGTAGCCGTGCAGCCGGAGCAGCCCGGCCCGCAGCGCGTCGGTGAGGACGTCCGCGAAGCGCTCGCGCAGGATGCCCTGCCGGGTCAGCAGGTCGTACGGCGCGGGCGCCGGCCTGGCGCGCAGCTGGGCGGCGACGTCGTGGTGGCAGCACGGTGCGGCGAGCACCCAGCGGGCCCGCCAGCGCACCGCCCGAGCCAGCGCCTCGTCGGTGGCGGTGTCGCAGGCGTGCAGTGCCAGCACCAGGTCGGGGGCGGGCTCCACGACGGCGTCGGCGATCGTGCCGGCCACGAAGCTGACCCGCTCGGCCCAGCCGAGCCGCTCGGCCAGCTCGGTGTTGCGGCGGCGCTGGTCCTCCCGGACGTCCACGCCGACCAGCTCGACGTCGAGCCCCCGCCGCGCCAGCCACCGGTACGCGGCGAAGGTCAGGTACGCGTTGCCGCACCCCAGGTCGACGACGCGCAGCGGGCCCGTCAGGTCGTCGGGGAGGGTCGCCGCCAGCGCCCGCAGGAACGCGTCGACCTGCCGGCGTTTGGCCGCCGAGCCCCCGATCTCCGCGAAGATCGGGTCGCCCGGGTCGAGCAGGTACTCCTTCGCCCGGTCGTGCCCGCCCGGCTCGGCGACCGGCCGGGCCGCGGCGGCCCGGTGCACCTGCGCCTCGCCCGACTTGGTCACCCGCAGTTGCAGCGTCGCGTCGGCGGTCTCCACGTGCCAGTTGCCGAACGGCTCGGCCAGCAGCGCGTCCATCGCCGCGTCGGCCTCCGGGCCGGGGGCGACGTTGCGGGTGTACGGCCGGGAGCCGTCGGAGGTGGATATCTGTAGCCGGGGACCGGCCTTCAGCGCGACCGGCCGCAGTTCGGCGCGGACCACCGAGGGGCGGTGCCCGCGCCGGCGTCCGGCGGCCACCGCGCGCGTCAGCGTGGGGTCGAGCAACAGCGCCCGGACCTCGGTCAGGGCGGCATCCAGCGGTTCGGGCATTGCTCCATCCTCCTCGTCGTCGGCGGCGCACCGCCGGGCGGCCCGATCCCCTCGGGCACGCTGCGCTCCCGCGGACGCGCCGCGGGCGCCCGACCATGCGCGGTGGGACCGGTCGCGTTCGGTCACCCGGTCGCGCGGGCCTTCATCCGGTCACGACGGCGACATCCCCGCACCGGGGGACCGGTACGGGGATGTCGGGTGTCGTGCTCGGGTCAGTCGGCGGTCGCCTCGGCCGGCGTACCGGCGGCGGAGCCACCGCCACCACGACGGCGCCGGCGGCGGCGCGGCTTCGGGGCCTCGCCCGCGGCGGCGGGGGCGTCGGCGGCCTCGGTGGTGATCACCGCGGTCGGCTCGCCCGAGACGGTCTCGCCAGCGCGGCGACGCCGGCGGCGACGCGGGGTGCGGGTGCCCTCCTCGGCGGCCTCGGCCGGCGCGTCGGCGCCCGGCCCGCCGGACTCCCCGGTGGCGCGGCCCTGGCGGCGCTCGCCGCGACCGCGGCCGTCGCCGCGCCGGGAGCCCCGGCCCTCGCCCCGGCGGGACCGGCCACCGCCCAGGTCCTCCTCCACCTCGGCCGCCAGGCCGGCGCGGGTGCGCTCGGCCGTCGGCAGGGTGCCGGTGACCTCGGTGGAGATGTGCAGGTCGGTGTAGAGGTGCGGGGACGTGTGGTACGTCTCCGGCGGCTCCGGCATCTCCAGGCCCAGCGTCTTGTCGATGATCCGCCAGCGCGGCATGTCGTCCCAGTCGACGAAGGTCACCGCGACGCCGCTCGCCCCGGCCCGGCCGGTGCGACCGATCCGGTGGGTGTAGGTGTCCTGGTCCTCGGGGCAGTCGTAGTTGATCACGTGCGTGACACCGCTGACGTCGATGCCCCGGGCGGCGACGTCGGTGGCGACCAGGGT
Organism: Micromonospora sp. NPDC002717; assembly: GCF_040295705.1. Classification (NCBI taxonomy): domain Bacteria; kingdom Bacillati; phylum Actinomycetota; class Actinomycetes; order Micromonosporales; family Micromonosporaceae; genus Micromonospora; species Micromonospora sp. NPDC002717. Next base: position 265,325 of record NZ_JBEOVW010000009.1, read on the forward strand.
GTCGATCTTGCCCGCCCGGAACGCCCGCAGTGCCCGCTCGCGCGCGCCCTGCCCGAGGTCGCCGTGCACGGCGGCGACGGCGAAGCCCCGGAAGTCGAGGTCCTCGGCGACCCGGTCGGCGGCCCGCTTGGTGCGGGTGAAGATCATGGTCAGCCCGCGACCCTCGGCCTGCAGGATGCGGGCCACGATCTCGATCTTGTTCATCGAGTGGGTGCGGTAGGCCAGCTGCTCGGTCTGCGGCGACGGCCCCGTCTCGGCGGTGTGACCCGCGTGGATCGTCACCGGGTGGCGCAGGAAGCGCCGGGAGAGGGTGACGATCGGGTCGGGCATGGTCGCCGAGAAGAGCATCGTCTGCCGGTCCTCCGGCAGCATCGCGAGGATCCGCTCGACGTCGTCGAGGAAGCCCAGGTCGAGCATCCGGTCGGCCTCGTCGAGGACCAGCGCGTGCACCCGGTCCAGGCGCAGGTGCTTCTGCTTGGCCAGGTCCAGCAGGCGGCCGGGGGTGCCGACCAGGATCTCCACGCCCTTGCGCAGCGCGTCGACCTGCGGCTCGTAAGCCACACCGCCGTAGATCGGCAGGACCCGGACGCCCCGCGTCCGGCCCGCGGCGGCGAGGTCCTTGGCGACCTGGATGCCCAGCTCGCGGGTGGGCACGACGACCAGCGCCTGCGGCACGCCGTCGCCACCCTCCTCGGGCGCGAAGACGCGCTCCAGCAGCGGTACGCCGAAGCCGAGGGTCTTGCCGGTGCCGGTGGGCGCCTGGCCGATCAGGTCGGTGCCGCGCAGCGCGATCGGGAGCGCGTACTCCTGGATGGCGAACGCGCGGGTGATGCCGGCCGCGGCCAGCGCGTCGACGGTCTCCTGACGCGCGCCCAGCTCGGCGAAGGTGGGTGCCTCCGGACGCACCGGAGCGGTGGCGGCCAGCTCCTGGCCGTCCATGAGTTCTTGGGTCAGCTCGCTCATATGGATTTGGGGGTGCCCTCTCGTGGGTGCGCCCCGTCATGTCCTCAGGGCGCGATCGGTGTGGCGCGGGCCACACGGTCGGCGGCAGAACGCCTGGCCGGACCGGGCCGCACGCGCGCCGTGGAGTCGGACTTCGATGGGACCGACCGGTCTGTTGGACCGGCCTGGCCAGCTCGGCGCCCACGGCAACTGCTCCATGTTACCTGAACAGCACGCCAGTCGTCCTGATTCCTGGCGCAGGTGGCACGCCCGGGGGCATCGGGTGTGACCCGCGTCACTCCCCCCGGTCGGTGCGGGCGGGCGGTAGCCTGCGCTCGTGCCCGACCCCGACCAGACCGGCCCTGCCGTCCCGGACCCGCCCGGCGCTGCCGTTTCGGCTCTGTCGGCCCACGTCGTCCCGGACCTGCCCGACCCTGCCCTCCCGGACCCGCCCGACCCCGCCGTCCCGGATCTGCTCGGCCTGGTCGCGTTCGGCGAACTGCTCGCCTTCGAGCGGATGGCCGTCGACGCCCGGCTCGCCCCCGACCTGCGCCGCCGGGCGGCCCTGAGCGAGATGGCCGCCGCCGAGATCGGCAACTACCGGCGACTGGCCGACCGGCTCGCCGCGCTCGGCGTGCTCCCCGACGACGCGATGGCGCCGTACGTCGCGCCGCTGCAGGCGTACCACGACTCGACCGAGCCGCGGGACTGGGCGGAGGCGGTGACCAAGGCGTACGTGGGCGACGCCATCACCGACGACTTCATCCGGGAGATCGCCGCGGCCCTGGCCGAGCCGGACCGCCGGCTCGTCCTCGACGTGGTGCACGACTCCGCGTACGCCGACTTCGCCGTCGCCGAGATCCGGGCCGCCATCGCGGCCGACCCGAAGGTGGCCGGCCGGCTCTCGATGTGGGCGCGGCGGCTGGTCGGGGAGGCCCTGTCGCAGGCCGGTCGGGTCGCCGCCGACCGGGGTGCGCTGACCGCCCTCATCGCCGGCAGCGACCGGGTGGACGTGCAGGGACTTTTCCGGCGGCTGACCGACGCGCACACCACGCGGATGGCCGCCGCCGGGCTGAACAACTGACGCGCGGGCGACTCCACCGCGACTGGCGCCAGGAAGCCTGCCGCTCGACGACCGACGCACCGGCACACGGAGTGCCGGGCGAGTCGGCGTGCCGGGCCGGGCCGGCGGGGTCCGCGACGGGCGACGTCGTCACCCGTCGCGGGCTGCCGACCGGGTCAGCGGACGGTGAAACCGACCGCCCGCGGCGACGCCTCGGCGATCTCGACGTAGGCGACCTTGTTGACCGGCACGATCACCCGCCGGCCCTTCTCGTCGGTCAGGGAGAGGGTGCCCTCGTCCTTGGTCATGGCGTCGGTCACGATCTGCTCGATCTCGGCCGGCGACTGCGCGCTCTCCAGCACCAGCTCGCGGGGCGCGTACTGCACGCCGATCTTGACCTCCACAGTGCCTCCTCGTTCGGGCGAAAGAGCCGCCGAGGGGAAGGCTATCCGATCTCGCGCCCCGATGCTCAGGCTGACTCACCTTGCAGCGGGAAGCTGGCGATGCCCCGCCAGGAGAGCGCGGCGACCAACGCCTCCGCCTCCGCCTTGGGCACCTGCCGGCCGCCGGCCAGCCAGAACTGCGCGGCGGTCTCGGCCGCCCCGACCAGGCCGGAGGCGAGCAGCTCGGCGTGCGCCCGGCTGACCCCGGTGTCGGAGATGATGGTGTCGGTGATGGCCGCGATGCAGCCCTGCTCGACCCGCTCGACGCGCTGCCGCACCGCCGGGTCGTTGCGCAGGTCGGACTCGAAGACGAGGCGGAACGCCTCGCTCTCGTGGTCGACGAAGTCGAAGTACGCGCGCACCGACGCGCCGACCCGCTCCTTGTTGTCGTTGGTGCCGCGCATGGCCTCGTCGACCTTCGCGAGGATCGCGTCGCAGTGCGTGTCCAGCAGCGCGAGGTAGAGGTCCATCTTGCCGGGGAAGTGCTGGTAGAGCACCGGCTTGGAGACTCCCGCCCGTTCGGCGATGTCGTCCATCGCCGCCGCGTGGTAGCCCTGGGCGACGAACACCTCCTGAGCGGCGGCGAGCAGTTGCTTGCGGCGCGCCGAACGGGGCAGGCGGGTGGGCCGGCCGGCTGTCTGTGCACCGTTCCCCACAGCGGTCATGGGAACCTCCGAGTTTCTTCGTACGAGCCGGCATTTCACCCGAACCGGTCTGGGCTCATGGCCCGTCGCGGAATTGGCCCGCCGCTGTAACTTATCGCCACTGTCACCACACGGTAGCCTCAGCGGGGGCGACCAAGGAGCGCGCGGTGAGTGAAACAGGGCAACCCGGTGCCGCCACCCCGGGAGAGCACGGCGACGGGACGGGTCAGCAGGACGACCTGGGCCGGGCCGGCGGCGGGTGGGCGCCCTCGGCGGCCGGATGGTCCCGGGGTCAGGAGATCTCCGGGGCCCGCGAGCAGGCCTCGGCGTGGGGTCCGCCCGACCCGGGTCTCGGCTGGGCCGCCTCCTCGCCCCGGCACGGCGACCTGCCGTCGCCGCTGCCCGGTCCGCCGGCCGCACCCGAGCCGCCGGCTCGGGCCAACGGTCACCACGTCAACGGCGTCAGCCACGCCGACGACGCGCCGGCCGGCCGCCAGGCCCCGGTGAGCGCCCCGCCCGGCATCCTCGGCGAGCAGCGCCGCGACCCGGGAGGCGACCGGCTGGTGGTGCCCGCGCAGCGGCCGGCGCCCGCGGCCGAACAGCCGTCGGACCCGCAGCACGGGCCCGCCGAGCCCGAGACCGGCCCCGCCCGGCACTCCTCCGCGGACCCGTCGGCCGGCCGCCAGCCGCGCTGGGCCGACCCCGGCCTGCCGACCTCGGCCCCGCCGGCCATGCAGGTCCCGCCCGTCGGCACGGCGGCCAGCGGCTTCGAGGTGCCGCCCGGCTTCCACGCGCCGACCGTCGACCGCCCCGCCGCCGAGGAGCCCTCCCCGGCCGCCGGTGCCACCGGCTGGGCCGACTCCTTCCCGCCGGAGCCGCCGGCCCCCGCCCCCCGTCCGTTCCCGCCGGCCGGCGAGCGCCCGCCCGCGCCCGAGGCCTCGGCGGGCGACCGACCGGCGACCGGCGACCGGCTCTCCGGCGTCGACCGCGCGCTCGGCGCGGAGCGCGCCTTCCGGCAGGAGTACGGCTCCGACCCCGACCGTGGCCCGGTCGCCGGGCAGGAGCCCGCGCCGGCCCCCGCCGAGCAGGCCGGCACCTCTGGTGCCACCGGCCCCGACCGCGTGCCGGGCGTCGAGCAGGTGGCCGCGGAGCACGCGCCGGGCGCCGACCGTGGGCCCGGTGCCGGCCGGGAACCGGGCGACTCCCGCGCGTCGGCCGCCGAATGGCCACCGGCGACCGAGCCGGACTGGTCCGGCCCGAACTGGAACCGGCCGAGCTGGGGCGGCGGCTGGGCACCCCCCTGGTCCCGTGAGGAGAGCGAGCCGGCCGGCCGCCGGGCCTGGGACGAGCCTGCCACCACCGGACGCCGGTCCCGGGCGGAGGACGAGCCGGTCGGCCGCCGGGCGCGCGAGGAGGACGAGCCCGTGGGCCGCCGGTCCCGGGAGGACCGGGCGCCGGGCTGGACCGCAGAGCCGCACCGGCCCTACGAGCCGCCGCGCGCCGAGCCGCCCGGCCGGCCCTACGAGCCGCCGCACGCCGAGCCGGGCCGCCCCTACGAGGTCGGCCGGACCGAGTCCGCGTCGCGCCCGGCGTACGAGCCGCCGGCCGACCCCGCCGACCGGGCGGCGTCGCCCGCGGCCGACCGCTCCATCCCGGTCCCGGCCGAGCGACCCGCCTGGGCGGGCGGGGGGCCGTCGGGCGCGCCCGCGAGCGCGCCCCCGGCTGCGTACGACCTGGCCGGCCCGGTGGAGGGCACCGCTCCTGCGCCGGCCGGGGACGAGACCGCGGGCCGGACGGCCCGGCCGTTCCGGCTCCGGTCGGTGAGCGAGGAGCGGCCCCCGGTGCCGCCGGAGGCATCGGGCGGCCCGCAGGCCGCCTCCGCTCCCGCCGCCACGAGCGGGCCCGGGCGACGTGACCGCACCCCGTCCGTGCCCGCCCCGACGAGCGCACCTCCCTACGCGGCCCGCCGATCCGCCCCCGAACCGGCGTCGACGGCCGAGCCGGCCGGCGACGACCGGCTCCCGGACCGTTCGTCGGCGGTGTTGCCGCAGCGCGTCCCCGCCGAACCGGACGTGCCCGTCGTGCCGGAGCCGCCAGCCGTGGAGCCACCCGCCGAAACCCCGGAACTCGCCCGCATCGCCACCCATCTGCGCCGCGACGACGAGCCCGCACCGCTGCGGGAGCGGCCGGAGGGCTTTGACGTCAACGCGATCCTCGACGCCGTACGCGGGGTGGCCGGCGTTCGCGACGCGGCCCTGCGCCGCACCCCGGCCGGCGCGCACAGCCTGCGGCTCGACCTGGCCGACGGGGCCGACCCGGCCGAGGTGAGCCGGCAGGTCGCCCGCCTGCTCCAGGAGCGGATGGGGCTCGCCGCCGCCCCACAGAACGTGCCCGGCATGCCGGCCGCCCCGGTGCGCCGCCGGTCGGCCGAGCCGCGCGCCGCCGAGACCAGGTCGCCGGGCTCCGCCGGGCCGCGGAGCGCCGAGCCGCCGGCCGCCGAGACCCGGGTGCCCGGCAGCCGCGTGGCCGCCGGCAGTCCGACCGAGGCCCCGCAGGCCCGCGTCGAGCAGCGTCCCGAGGCGGCGCCGGAGCCCCCGCGCCGGCGCCGGCAGTCCACCGCCCCGCACCGGGGCCGGGCCACCGTGGAGGAGCCGGGCTCGGTGTCGGCCGCCCCGGCCGGGACCCCCACCGGCAGCCCGGCGACCGTCGGCACGTCGTACTCCGGCGGGCAGGTGACCACGACGGAGTCCGCGCCGTCCCGGCCGTTGGACACCGGCGGCGCGGCCGGTCCCCGGGTGGTGATCGACCACGTCCAGGTGAGCACCTTCGGGCTCGACGCCACCGTGGAGGTGCGCCTCGTAGCCGGCGGGGAGAGCGCCGCCGGCTACTCGACGGGACCGGCGGTCGACGGGTACGTGCTGCGGCTCTGCGCGGTGGCCGCCGCGGCGGCGGTGGACGAGCTGCTCCGCGGCGGGGATCCCGGGCCGGAGCGGGGCCGCTGCTTCGTGGAGCACGCCGCGGTGGTGCCGTTCGGCAACTGCGAGGTGGCCACGGTCGTGGTGCTGCTCGTCTGCGACGGCTGGGTCGAGCAACTCGTCGGCTCCGCGCTGGTCGCCGGCGATCCCCGGCAGGCGGTCGTCCGGGCCACCCTCTCCGCGGTCAACCGCCGGATCGAGGCGCTGCTGGCCTGAGCGCGCGGGTGCGGCCCGACGCGCCGGGGGAGCGGTGCGTGCCGCGAGCGGCCCGCTCGCGGCGCGGGCACGGTCCGAACGCTGCCGGGCGGCGCGGGCGCGGTTCGACGCGCTGCCGGGCGGCGCGGGCGTGGGCAGACTGGAGGGATGAAGCGCGCCATCCTCTGGCCGGACCATCTCCTCCCCGAGCACTCCGTCCCGCCGCCCTGGCCCGGGCGCGAGGTGCGCCTCGACGGCACCGTGACGTACGTCCGGGACACCCCGGCCACCGCCCCCGGCGCGGAACCGGCGCTCTACGTGCACGGCCTGGGCGGCTCGTCGCAGAACTGGACCGACCTGGCCGGCCTGCTCGCCGACCGCCTCGACGGGCAGGCCATCGACCTGCCGGGGTTCGGCCGCAGCGAGCCGGGGCGCCGCTACACCATCCCGGCCTTCAGCGAGCGGGTGATCCGCTGGATCGAGCACTCCGGCCGGGGGCCGGTGCACCTGTTCGGGAACTCGTTGGGCGGGGCGATCTCGGTGCAGGTGGCGGGGCTGCGGCCGGACCTGGTCCGGACCCTGACCCTGATCTCGCCGGCTCTGCCGTTCCTCGACTTCCGGCGCTCGTTGCAGGGTCGGATGCTGCCGCTGCTGGCGATCCCCCGGGGCGAGCGCCTGGCCGCCCGGCAGTTGGCCAAGCTCGCCCCCGAAGTGATGGCCCAGCAGGTCATGGAGGCGTGCATCGGCGACCTGAGCCGGATCAGCGAGCAGCGCCGGCAGGAGGCGCTGGAGGAGATCCGGGTGCGCTACGAGGCCGAGCACTACGCCGCCGCGTACGTCCGGACGTTCCGCGGCCTGGTCTCCAGTTTCCTGCGGTCGTACCTGCCGGGGTCGGGGTCGCTGTGGCGGCTGGCCGGTGTGGTCCGGGCGCCCACGCTGGTCATCGGGGGGCGGCACGACCGGCTGGTGGACGTCCGGGTGGCGCCGCAGGCCGCGCGGGTCGTCCCGGACAGCCGCCTGCTGATGCTCGACGGCGTCGGGCACGTGGCGCAACTGGAGGTGCCGCGCCTGGTCGCCCGTGCCGTGCTGGGCCTGCTCGCCGAAACGGGGGACACCGCGAAACGGTCCGACATGGCAGGCTGACCGGGATGTCCTCCGCCCGCCGCCGCCCCGCCCCGCCCCCGCCCCGGGGCCGGCGGGCCGCAGCCTCCACCGGCGGGCGTCGGCGCTCCACGGAGCGGGCGCCGGCCGCCGTCCAGGGCCCGGACCTGTCCCGTCCCCGGCACCGCCGGCCGGCCCGCCGGCGTCGCCTCGTCGAGCTGGTCGCACTCCTCCTCGCGGTCGGCGCGGCGGTGGCGGTGGTCGCCGACCGGCGGGGTGCCGACGTCGGCGCGGAGGTGCTCACCGCCGAGGAACTGGCCCCCGCGCCGGCGGCCGCGCCGGTGTCCGCCTCGCCGGTCCCGGCGTCGCCCGCCGCCGCGGCCACCACGCCCCCGCCGCCGGTGCTGCGGCTGCCCGGGCCGGTGCCGTCGGCGGGCCGGGGCAGCTTCGGCTACGACGACCGGGTGCGCCCGGTGCTGGGGGAGGCCGGCAGGCTGCACCGCTACCGGGTCGCCGTGGAGTCGGGCTCCGACGAAGACGCGGGTGAGTTCGCGGCGGCCGTCGAGGAGGCGCTCACCGGGCCGGGGAGCTGGGTCGACGGCGGGCTGCGGTTGCAGCAGGTACGCGCGGACGCCCGGCACGACTTCACGGTCTACCTGGCCACCGCCGCCACGGCGGGCCGGATGTGCGCGGCGGGCGGGGTCGACATCCGGGTGGGCGGGCGGCCGTACACGTCGTGCCGGGCGCCCGGCAAGGTGATCATCAACCTGGACCGTTGGCGGCTGTCGGTGCCGCACTACATGAGCGCCCGCGTGCCGCTCGCGGTCTACCGGACGTACGTGGTGAACCACGAGGTCGGGCACCAGTTGGGGCACCGGCACGAGCGCTGCCCGGGCAGGGGCCGCCCGGCGCCGGTGATGATGCAGCAGACCCTCTTCCTCAACGGCTGCGTCGCCAATCCCTGGCCGTACCGCGACGGTCGGCGTTACGCCGGGCCGCCGCTCTAGCCGCCGCCGGCCGGACAGCGGGGGCAGGAGCGCCCACCGGTGCCGCGGTCGACGGCCTGGACTGGCCGTAGCCAAACTGCGCTAAAAGCGCGGAAATGGCCAGATTCGCGTGGGACGCTCAGGTCATGACGTCGTCGTCCCCTTGCGACCCGCCTGGTCCGCCGACCCACCGTCCGTCGCCGCGACCCCTGCCCCGGGGCCGCCGCCTGCCGGCCCTGCTCCGGGACCGGCGCACCCTCGGAACCGGTCTGGCCCTGCTGCTCGCGGCGGCCGCCGTGGTGACGCTGGCCCCCCGGCCCGACGGGCAGGCCGGCGAGCCGCCCACGAGCGACCCGGGCCGGCCGGCGTACGGGGCGGCGGCGGGCGAGCACGAGGAGCGCCCCACCCCCACCCCCTACCCGCGGGAAGGCACGGGCAGCTTCGACGCCGCGACCGGGGACTCCCCGGTGCGGGGCACCGCCGGGCCGGTCCGGCGCTACCGGGTGGCCGTGGAGTCGGGCACCGGCCAGGACGTCGTCGCCTTCGCCGCCACCGTCGACGAGGTGCTGGGCGACCCGCGCGGCTGGACCGCGTCGGAGGAGTTCCGGGTGCAGCGGGTGGCCGAGGCGGACGACGCCGACTTCACCGTCTACCTCGCCACCCCGGACACCTCGGAGCGGATGTGCGCGGAGGGCGGGCTGAGCACCGACGGCTACACCTCCTGCCGGCTCCCCGGTCAGGTGATCATCAACCTCGCCCGCTGGCTGGAGGCCGTTCCCGACTACGGGGCGCCGCTGGAGATCTACCGCGCCTACGTGATCAACCACGAGGTGGGCCACGAGTTCGGCGGGGAACACCAGGCGTGCCCGGCCCCGGGCGAGCCGGCGCCGGTGATGCAACAGCAGACGTACGGACTGGACGGCTGCGTCGCCAACGCCTGGCCCTACGTCGACGGCTCGCGCTACGAAGGCAAGCTGGTCCCCGGGATCTGAATATTCCCGCTCCCGCAGTTCGGGCGACGTGTCCCTCCTCATGGCCGACCGGCCCCATGACGGGCGACAATGGCTCGGTTCGCCATCAGCCGATCCCGGGGAGTCCACCGTGTCGTTGCCCCCGCTCGTCGAGCCCGCCGCCGAGCTGACCGTTGACGAGATCCGCCGCTACTCGCGCCACCTGATCATTCCGGACGTCGGGGTCGAGGGGCAGAAGCGGCTGAAGAACGCCCGGGTGCTCTGCGTCGGCGCCGGCGGTCTCGGCTCGCCGGCCCTGATGTACCTGGCCGCCGCGGGCGTCGGCACCCTCGGCATCATCGACTTCGACACCGTCGACGAGTCCAACCTCCAGCGCCAGATCATCCACGGCGTCTCCGACGTCGGCCGCTCCAAGGCCGAGTCGGCCGCGGCGTCGATCCGGGAGATCAACCCGCTGGTCGACGTGGAGATCCACAACACCGCGCTGGACCGGGACAACGTCCGCGACATCTTCTCCCGGTACGACCTGATCGTCGACGGCACGGACAACTTCGCCACCCGCTACATGGTCAACGACGCGGCGGTGCTGCTCGGCAAGCCGTACGTCTGGGGGTCGATCTACCGCTTCGACGGCCAGGCGTCGGTGTTCTGGGCCGAGCACGGCCCCTGCTACCGCTGCCTCTACCCGGAGCCCCCGCCGCCCGGCATGGTTCCCTCCTGCGCCGAGGGCGGGGTGCTCGGCGTGCTCTGCGCGTCGATCGGCTCGATCCAGGTCAACGAGGCGATCAAGCTGCTCGCCGGCATCGGCGAGCCGCTGGTCGGCCGGCTGATGGTCTACGACGCCCTGGAGATGAGCTACCGCAAGATCAAGGTCCGCAAGGACCCGAACTGCGTGCTCTGCGGCGAGAACCCGACGGTCACCGACCTGCTGGAGGACTACGAGGACTTCTGCGGCGCGGTGTCGGTGGAGGCGCAGGAGGCGGTGGTCGACTCGACCATCACCGCACTGGAGCTCAAGGAGTGGCAGGACGCCGGCAAGGACATCTTCCTCGTCGACGTCCGCGAGCCGGCCGAGTACGAGATCGTCCGGATCCCGGGCGCGACGCTGATCCCCAAGGGCGAGATCATCTCCGGCGAGGCGCTGGCCAACCTGCCGCAGGACCGGCAGATCGTGCTGCACTGCAAGTCCGGGGTCCGCTCCGCGGAGGCGCTCGCCGCGCTGAAGGCGGCCGGGTTCCGCGACGCCGTGCACGTGCAGGGCGGCGTGCTCTCCTGGATCAAGCAGATCGACCCGTCGCTGCCCGCGTACTGACCGGTCGCACCAGAGGCCCTTCCGCCCGTGCGGGAGGGCCTCTGTGCCGTGCCGCCGGCCCCGGTCCGCATGTCGCGCCGGTCGACGGTGGCTACCCGGTGGACCCGGCCGAGCCGTTTCCCGGAGGCGCGACCGACTTTTCGCAGGTAGCGTGTCCGCCGTGGTCGACATGGACGCCGCGATCGGCTTCGTCGTGGCGCACGGGGACGCGGTGGACCGCGCCCGTCTCTCCCGGTTGCGCACCGGCGCGCCGGCGCCGGTGGAACTGCTCGACGAGGCCGAGGCCGGGCAGGCGCCCGGCGGTGGCTGGCCGGCGGTGCTCGGCGGCGAGGTCGCCTCGGTCGACGCGACCTGCTTCCGCCTCACCGAGCTGGACGACCTCGGCGCGCTCGGCCGTCCCGCCGCCCGGCACGCGCTGGACTGGCTCGCCGCCCGGCAACTGCCCGACGGCGGCTGGGAGGAGGACCCGCGGCTGGCCGGCCTGGCTCCGGAGTGGGCCCGCCCCGGTGACCCGGAGGCCCGGTTCTACCTGACCGCCAACGCCGGCTACTGGCTGACCGTCGCCGGGCTCGACGCCCGGGCCGCCGGCCCGCTGGACCACCGGGTCGGTGGGGCGTACGCCGGGGTGGTGCAGGCGGCGGCGCACGCGCTGGCCACGGCGCTCGCCCCCGACGGCAGTTGGCCGTCCTTCCTCCCGGCCGGGTGGCTGAGCGCGGCGGTGCTGCACCGGCAGCAGATGTACGACGAGTCGGCGCGCATCCAGGCGGTGCTGGCCGAGCGGGTGCCGAAGATGTCCCCGGCCGACGTGGCGTGGCTGGCTGCCACGCTGCGCCAGGTCGAGGGGAGCGAGGAGCAGTGGCTGTTCGTCGCCGCCCGCAGGCGGCTCGCCGAGACCCAGCGCAGCGACGGCGGCTGGGACAGCGACGACGGACACCAGTTCGACGTGCACACCACGCTGACCGCGATCCGGGCCTGCCGCCCGGCGGTCACTTCAGCTGGCTGATCACCAACGGCCACCAGCCGTCGGGGGTGAAGGCGGCCGGGTCGATGCTCTCCAGCACCATCCGCAGCTGCTCCGCCCGTTCGGCGCGCCCCGGCTTGCCCTCGTCCGCCTCGACGAAGAGCGCGAACTGGTAGAGGAACTCGACGAAGGTGCGGAAGTTGCTGTTCACCGGCTGCACGTCCGGCTGCTCCAGGTCGCACTGGAGGATCTCCCCGGTGCGCGGGTCGAGCACGTAGAGCAGGTCGTTGTTGTCGGCCACCGCGCCGACCACGATCAGTCGGATGTCCAGCGAGCCGTCCTCGGTGGTCAGCTGGATGGTGTCGTACAGCTCGATGTCGCCTTCGAGGAAGGCGGTGAAGACCACCGCCACGTCGAGCGGGATCTCGTCACCGTCGGGAAGCATCTCGGGGGTGAAACCCCCCTCCAGCCACGCCTCGCGCGGGTACGGGATGAGCTCTTCCTCGCTCCACAACGCGGTGAACCGCGGATCAGCTGCCATGACGGTCCTTCGCAGGGTCGGCGGGTGGGTCAGGAGGACAGGCCGGCGGCGATCAGCAGCCGCCGCCAGTTGTCGGCGTACTCGCCGGCGTGCCGGCCCTTGCGCAGCCGCTGCTCGGCAGCGGCGGGACCGAAGACGACGGCCGTCAGCTCCGGGTAGCGGGGACCGAGCACGTGCTCGTCGAAGAACGTGGCGACATCAGGGGCGATGACGGTGAACTCGACGTCCTCGTCGGGGTGCTCGTACTGGTAGACGTAGGCGCTGGACTCCATGTAGTACACGTCCAGGTCTTCCCGGTCGAGATAGATCGGGTCACCGCCGCGGATCTCGGCGCGGAGGCCGGCGGGGACGCTGTCCATCTCGTAGCCGACGATCAGCGGGCTGCCCATCGGGTCGTTCGGGTTGACCTCGTCCTCCTCCCACGCCTGCGGGGTGAGGATCTCCTTCGGCGCGTGGAACCGGAAGTCGTCGCCCTCGATGCGCCGGAACAGGCTGTAGACCTCGGCGACGCCGGGCAGGTCGGCGATCGGCTCCAGCGGAGCGGGCCCCTCGATGCGCACGCCGAAGCCGTGCTCGGCCTCCACCCGGGTGAGCAGCTCCAACTTCTCGGCGATCCGGGCGAGGACGGCGGGATCCGGCCGGGTCATGGCAGGACCTTCACGATGACCGGGGTGCCCTCGGGGACGTCGCGCAACGCCACGGAGATCTCACGGCCGATCTCGCGGTTGGTCCAGGCGTCCATCAGCCTGAGGTTAGCGTATTCGTCCTTTCCGTCGAGCTGTAGCTCGTGGACGTGGTCCGGGTCGAGTCCCTCGCCCCGGGCTCCGATCGGCCCCCGACCGCCGTAGAGGCGGTCGACGAGATCCTTGTTGGCCAGGTACTGGTTGGTCTCCGGGGTGCCGTGCTGCTGGGTCAGCCGCTTGTTCCTGGTCAG